>JAOULS010000175.1 GCA_029881895.1 Cyclobacteriaceae bacterium
TCTTTTTGCACGTATTCTACTCAATTGAGTAGGAGACACACCCAAATACGAGGCAATATGGTATTGAGGAATCACATTTTCTAAATTAGGATGTGTGCCTTGAAAAATTTTATAGCGCTGCGTAGCATCCATCATAACTAATTCTATTTCACGTTTTTCTTTACTTACGAAAAAACGTTCTGCCAACACACGAGATAGGCGTTCTACTATTGGAAGGTGATCATACAGATCAGTTAATTGTTTGTAGTCGGTAATAAGTGCTTCACAATCCGTTAAACATTGTATGTCAATCAAGTTTTTTTGTTTTGTCACCAGTGAAGAGTAAGCGCCTACAAAATTTGAATCCGTGAAAAAGGTTTTGTTATATTCATCGCCATTATTGTTTCTATAAAAAGCACGCATTACTCCTTTTACAAGAAAAATAAGCTTGGTAGAATACTCTCCTTCCACAGCGACATAGTCATTTTTTTTAAGCTGATGTATTGAAAATAAAGACACCATTTTTTGCAGCTCTTTTTCAGTAAAAGGTAGTATTTCGACTAAATATTTCTTCAGTTCATCCATCATTATTATCTAACACATCACAATCTATAATGCATGCCGTAATTATGCCATTATTTTTGATTTTTATTCCAAGGGAGATTGACCTTTGAGTCAGACCCAGACATTAAGCTTGTGACAACGATAGCTTTCGGAAATTGCTCTAAAATTATTTTAATAAATACGGTGATAGGGATGGACATTATTAACCCAGGGATACCCCAAAGATAGCCCCAAAGCATAAGCATCACTAAAACGGTAATTACGTTTAGAGAAAATGTTTTTCCCATAAAAATGGGCTCTAATATACTCCCCATTACTACTTGAACTGCCGTAATGGTGAGAATAAAAAAGAATAGTGTGCCTGTAGGCTCAATCTCAATAAAGGCAAATAATGATAGTAACAGTATTGAAATCACTGAGCCTACTAATTGAACAAAATTAATGCTAAAAGCAAATAGCCCCCAAAAAATAGGGAAGCTAATGTCGAAAAACACACAAGCCAAACTAAAACCAATCCCCGTAAATAAGCTAATGACAAACTTAACCTTAACAAAGGTAATAATGTCGTTTTCAATCTTCATGAACGTTTTTACGGAAGAATACTTAACATTAAATATCGTGCTGTTTAGCACTTTCTGAAAATTGATTGACTCTGAAAGTAACAAGACAGCAAAAAAGGCCGTCATGAGCGTCATTGAAAGGGTGTCCATTACAAAATCTAAGGTCGACCCAACGTTTTTTAGGATGCTGCTATTTTGAAAGTAATGAATCAAAACATTTTCTCCTTTTAAACGATCAATTCCAAAAAACTCCTCTGTGGAGACAATTAATTTTACAAGTTTTGTTTCTGCCTTTTCAAAAAAGAAGCTATCTGCGGATAGTATTTCACTACTTGATAACTGAATCAGTTCGCCACCTAACTTTAAGACCCCAATAACGATAGAAATCACCACTAAAATACTTACTGGTTTAGGCACTTTCTTTTCATTAAGCCACCTCATTAACGGCAAAAACAATACTGCAATAAACATGGATAAAATAAGAGGGATGAAAATAAAGGAAAGTATTTTCAACAAATAAAAAATCAACGGTATTACTATAATCAATAAAAGTGTGTTTGTTGTTTTTGTGTCATTCATGATTCCTTTTCTTAATATTTATCCCCCACTATGATTGTTTCAAAGTTAAATCAATAATGTTGATTATTGTTGGAAAAGAGGGTTACAATTTCATGTGTTATCCTATATTTTCATATAATAGATATGGAGTGTCTACCTTAGATGTGACGAAAATCATGCTCAACAGAAGAGCAAATAGAGGGCGTACTCAACACAAACCATTAGAGCTGGTGTTATGTGCCGTTTCTATTTTTTTATTCCCAATTGTTTATATCTCTCGTCAAGCATTTCTTTGTAAACATTCATCACCTCCTTAGATAGAAATGACCGGTCTAACCATTCCATCGCTTTAAGAGTATCCCTCTCAATTCTTCTAAAGGCTCCTTTAATCTGCTTATCAGATAAGCCTAATACTTTACCAAATTCCACAAAATGCTCCCGCTTAAACTTCTTTTTCTTACCAACCAAAGTAAGTGCAAGCTCTTCATGGTCATCAGGGTTTAGAATTGAGGCATTCAACAAATCATATGCTGGAGATAACACCCAGCCAGAAGGACTTTCTACCATTGAAAAATTCTTCAAGTGCATATCGTTGTTACCTGTAAGAAAGGTAAATAACGTCAGCTCAAAATAGAAAATCTTATCAAGTAATGTATTGTCAGAATGGCTATTTAATGCCTTTCCAACTTTTTCCATTGAGCTTTTATACTTATCAAATGCTTCAGTAATCTGAAACATATCGATCATGTGAATCTTCTCACCTGTTGCTGTCCGGTCAATGCGCTTAGTTATATACGATAGTTCTCCGGAGGATAACCGGATCAATGAAGAGGGTACTACTCGGATTCCGAAAGTTTCAGCCATTCTCATGGTCACATGTTCGTTTTCAGGCATTTCGGGAAACCGATCGGAAGGGGGCTTAAAAATGTACTGTCCACCTAAAGCACCAATAACTGTAAGCCGTGTGTCTGGTTTTCCTTTTGCTTCTTTAACCAACGACATTGATAGTTTTGCCTGAACACCAGGTACTGAAACACTCCGTTCCACTACATTTTTCGCGAGTTCATCCATTTGACCTAACGAATATTCAATGGAAGGGGGTGTCAGCGTTCCAAAGAATTTTAAAGAGCATTTTTCATGAAAATCATGCCCTAACGCTACAGGTTCATAACAATATAAGCATCTATTCTCCATCTAATCCTAGTATTGGTTCAACACTTACGGCTCCGATACAATTTTGACAACATGCCAGTAATAATCCCATTCGGTCATTCTTATTGATTTTCCAGTTTTCAGAAGCTATATTTAATAACCATCCTTCTGGTATTAACCCTTCAAAAAACGGAAAGAGTCGTTTTTCCGTATAAGGCTTATTTATTACCGGCATTGTGAATGTGATAAAATCTTTAGGACAATCTTTCACATATTGCTCGTCATACTGAAACACAAATTCACCCTCATTTGTCTCGGTAATAATGCCCGCCAAATGATTTTTATAAAAAACTTTTCCCTGTCTCATTCACTCAATTCTTTACTGCTCACAGGAGCTAATTCATGTCCAAACATGCTTAAAATTAAGTTCACCTTTTCCATATTCAGATTGGTTTTACCTTGTTCTATTTTACGTACCACTGTTAGTGCAACACCTGCACGCTCTGCGAATTCTTCCTGAGTAAGGTTTACTTCTTTTCTACGTTCTTTAACAAATTCCGCCAATTGCTTCATTATATGTTTTTAGATATAATTATAAGCAAATATATAAAATTATATGTAATTAGATATAATTAATGTTTGAATATTTGTTTTATATGCTTATACATATAAATTGGAGGGAAACAAAGTCTGTTATAATTTTATAAATGCATTATATTTTTGAAATTATTCAACCTATTGTGTTTACCTCAATGAAGGAATAGAGGTTTTTTTCTAAATAAATCTTCACTAGTATATTCACTATTGCAACAATCCACGAAGCAAACACACATTTGTGATATATAACCACACACTATCTTAAACCACAAACCCCCTATGCAAATATAGGCGTTGTTGTACGATCGTTATTTATGCCTTATTTGCACTCGCATTCTTCACACTCTGCCAGCGTATCAAACCCTTTTTGAGAGCATCCACTATACCCAATTTGCTCACATTTATTTTTGTCTTCTTTGAAAAACCATCTGTTAAAGTATGCTTGACATAATTCATCAGTTGGTGGTGTTTCTTTGCAAGTTGAAATTGTGGATTCGCAGTCTTTTGAGCAATTTGTTAATTCAAATATTACGATTAAAAGAATTGTCAGTATTAACAGATTAGATTTCATATATATTATCCTAAGGTAAATAACTTTAAACGCTGTTTCTAAACTAATATTATTTTT
Source organism: Cyclobacteriaceae bacterium (assembly GCA_029881895.1). Lineage (GTDB taxonomy): Bacteria > Bacteroidota > Bacteroidia > Cytophagales > Cyclobacteriaceae > JAOUKH01. Next base: position 4,039 of record JAOULS010000175.1, read on the forward strand.
ATTTTGCGTAGCTATTTGCATGTCTTTGGAGTTACATTTTTTCTATCAGTTCATTTTTTAGCCATTCAAAAGCTTTCTCTTGATTGTACTCTATTTCAGGTCTCAGGAGGGCTTCCATATCTCCGGCAAAATCTACATCATTTTCCTTCTCTTCAATATTCATTAGAAATTCTTTTTTACTTGGAGGTCTATTGCCTGTAGCGAATGAAATATATTCATTGAAGCATTGAATAATTTGTTCTAAGTCCAATTCGATATTTAATCTGGAATAATCCAAATCAAACAAATCTCGCCCTTTACTTCGTTGGTAAAGAGCTCTCAATTTTGTTCCTAAGAGTTCGTTTATACTGTAAGTTCTTACTTCCGCTTTTCCCGAAAACCATTCACTATCTACCTCAAAAGGGAAATTGACCCAATCCAATACATTGAAATGTTCTTTACAATTGATTTCTAGTTTTAGTCTCATTCTGATTTCCTCGTACTCCGAAGCAAATCGGTAAAAAGCCTTAGCTCCATGTCCTCCGATTTTGGTTTTCCTATCTTCTTCAAAGAAGGTAACTACTTCACCAATCCGTTTCATGATTGGTTTAATAGGACCAGGTTGTATTTGAACTAAGTCAATATCCTCAGAATATCTTGGGGCAGGATATAAGTATAGTTTGTGTAATGCTGTACCTCCTCTAAAAGCAAGATTCTCTTTTAGAAAATCATCTGAGAAAATTTCTACTAATGTTCGACTTATAACTAGGTCTTGCTCTACTTGGGAAAATTCCTTCCATGGAGCATGGTTTTGCCATTGTGCTATGTCTGGTTTTGGAATCATAAATCGCTTTCCAATTTAATATTTACGTCTACTTTCCATTGGTTATTGGCAGCTCCAGCCTTTTCATTTGTCTTGGGGGAAAGCAATACGGGGAAATATTTATTTGTCTTTAGGTGTTTCAAAATGGGTTCTGTTAATTTCTCTTCCAATTCTAGTTTCTCAAGTATAAATCCAAGCCTTTGTAATGAGCTTTTATGAGGGTACCATGTTAATAGGTTTTGTATATCATTTTGATTAATCTCTTCTGATAGTTCTTCGAAAACAGCCAACATTCTATTTATTCCTCCTAATTTGGATTGATGATGTAATAAATCAACTGCTGTTAGGGCAGGACTTGATATTTTGAAAATTCCTGCATCTGACTTTTTCTCTTGAATATTTTTATTTGACCACTTAGAGGCCGTGAAAAATTGAGTATTCAACTCTTTTTTTTGAATATCACTCATTTTTGGTTTTTCCGTCATTACATATTCCTGTTGGGATTGTTGATGACTTGCTCCATGAAATTTAGCAGCAGTATAGAAGCCTAAATAGTAGTTACGATTCAGGCTTTTGAAAAGCTTCTCAGCATATAATTGAATTGGGATTTTGCCTTGTTTGGAATATCTAGGAGGTATAATTAAATAGAAGCCTTTTCTAAAGTTTAAAATTTCTCGTTTTTCTATTAATCTGGCGAGTTCAAATTTTAGTGAAGTCCCTTGTCCATCAGTATTTTTTCTTACTTCCTCAAGAGAAAATGAATAGTTCTCTATAGATAATAGATGCTTAATATATTCCTTTGCTTTCACTATAGTAAAATTTACCTAAAAGTAGTAAAAAAAACTACTTATCGAAAATTAATACTAATATCATTTGAGAGGGTGGGAAATTTTAGCTCTTTTGGTTTTTTCAGCGTTGACTTGTGTAGGCAAAAAAAACGTGAGGTGATATTTCCTCCGTCCTCGTATTGCTTACAACATCCACTCATCACACTGCAATGCTAAAGATAGCACTATTTTATTTTTAGTATTCTTATCGGAACTAGACTAAAAACAACCCACCTTTTCTCAACTCTGCCCAGGCTTGGCTGTTCGCGAACTGCTCAAATACACCTAAACCACTATCGAGGTACGATTGCTGAAGCTGTGCGAAGGTGAGGGGCTGCTTAGTAGAAGCAATGATTTGAGGGAAAATTTCAAATAGCCATTTTCCTTCGGCTATTGGTAAGGTAATGGTTATGGTTGTTGTTCTAGTTTCAAAAATCAGCCTCGCTCTATGTGTGTTTTTCCCTTTTTTTTGTTTTTCATAGGTAGAGAAAGTAGGCATAGGGCCTATCCATACTAATTTCGAATTGGCCGTTGCGCCTGTTCCAGGATTGGTAACGAGGGCTTCTTCTATAAAATCGTGAGTAACGGTAGGAGCAGGAATATCAAAGGCAAACCATTCTTGTAGGTCAAAATCAAAACAAAGACCGTGCATATAATTGTACAATGCCTTTCGTAAGCCTTCGCTAAATTTAGTGTGCTTCGCTCCTTCACTATCTTTATGCATCAAATCGTTATTCGCAAAAGCTCCTTTTTGAGGACCAATCTTTTCTACTCCAAATGCTTTTGGGTTTAATCCCACAGGGCTGTGAGCAGTCATAGCAAACAAGTGCCAAAACCCTGATTGAATCACCCCATGTTCGAAAAGCTGTCGCACCATTTCTAGTGAATCGACCGTTTCCTGAACCGATT
>JAOULS010000176.1 GCA_029881895.1 Cyclobacteriaceae bacterium
CTAGCTTAATTTCAAGCTCAGGAGTTAGGAAGTGCTCAATAGTATCTGCGTCATCGTGAACATGGTCTGGAGCTATTCTTAAATACTTAGTAAGGTAAGTCTCCCAGAGTCGGTGAAGCTTTACTGTACGCTGTCCTTTTTCTTTTCCCTCTTTGGTGAATTGCCACATACTGTTCTTATTTATCATGTAGCCTTGTCTTTTCAACCGTTTCAACCCTTTTTTGAGTACAGAGGTATTGAAAGGTCGCCTTTGGATAATGTCGCTTATGGTTCTAGTAGTATAAAATTCATGATCTTGCTCCCCGAGTTGATATAAGCTTTTAAGAATATTTTCGTCATTAATTTGATGTGTTACTGCTCTTTGTTTAATCATTCGTGATATAATACCTTTTTTTGGAGCTAAAAGAAAAGAAGTAAATGCAATAATTGATACCACCACAACAATCCAAGGACCAGTAGGCATTGAGGGGGCTGCGTAGGAAACAAAAGCACCTGATAAGCCAGAAAATGCTCCAAAAGTGGCAGAAAGAATTAATAATAACTTGATTTTATCTGTCCAAAAACGTGCAGCAGCAACAGGGGTGATTAACATAGCCGCCATTAATACAATTCCTACGGCTTGTATGCCGATTACAACTGCCATTACCGTAAGTGTAGAAAGAATGAGTTCGATAAATCGAACAGGAAGTCCTACTGTTTTTGCAAAATCTTCATCAAAAGATAGAAGGGTTAACTCTTTAAAGAATAGGTAGACTACGACTAAAAGAACTATCGCTACTATCGTAAACGTGATTAAATCAGTACCGATTAATGCGGCTGCATTTCCAAATAGGAAGTGATCCAAACCAGTTTGTTCGGCATTTCCAGATTTTTGTATAATCGTAAGTAATAAAATACCGACACCAAAAAACACCGATAGTATTAGAGCAATAGCGCTGTCTTCTTTTATTTTACTTTTTGAGCTAATAGTATCGATAAGAATAAGTGAAATCCAACCTGTAATAAATGCACCAATGATTATATAAATAGGGTTTTTTGTGCCAGAGATAATGAAAGCGAGACAGATGCCGGGTAATACAGCATGTGATACAGCATCGCCTACTAGTGCTTTTTTCTTTAAAAAAGTAAATGTGCCTACGATGGCAGCACTTGATGTTAAAAGCATGGTTCCAATGGTTACGTATATTACATTGGCATCATTAAAAGAAAAAAAATCGAATACTGTTTCCATTTTTTTTATTTATTAATTTTTCGCTCTCTATTTGGTAGCTCTTTTTGTTTCAGCAAATCAGCTACTTCGGTTAGTAGGGTTAATTTCCCTCCATAAGTTTCTTCTAGTAGCTCATGCGTAAAGGCACTTTCAGTAGGCCCTGAAGCAATTAGCCTAGTATTTAATAAAATTACCCAATCGAAATATTGAGTGACCGACTGTAAGTCGTGGTGTACTACCACAACTGTTTTGTTATCTGCCGACATTTCTTTAAGTAGCTTAATGATTGCTTTTTCGGTAGCAGCATCTACTCCAGCAAAAGGTTCATCCATGAAGTATAAATCTGCCTGTTGTGCCAATGCACGTGCTAAAAATACACGCTGCTGTTGTCCCCCTGATAATTGTGAAATTTGACGATGAGCATAGTTTTCCATTCCTACTTTTCGTAAACTATCCATAGCGACTTCTTTATCAGCCTTCCTTGGTCTTTTGAAAAGCCCTAGTTTTCCATACCGTCCCATAAGCACGATGTCTAAAACAGATGCGGGGAAATCCCAGTCTACGGACTCTCTTTGTGGTACGTAACTTATTTGATTTCGGACATTCTTCAGGTCTTGATTAAATATTTTTACAAATCCACTACTTTGTGGAACTAAGTCTAACATCGATTTAATAAAGGTTGACTTTCCTGCACCATTAGGGCCAACAATACCTATTAATTTTCCTTTTGGTAATGTGAGATCAATATCCCAAAGCACAGGTTTTTTATCGTATGAAACGGTAAGATCGTGTACTTCTATTATTGGATTTTCTACCTGTTGGATCATGTTCTTATTTTAATGCTTGTGTAATTGTGGTTACATTTTTATTCACCATACCTATGTAGGTCCCTTCAGGAGTGTTACTTTCTCCCATAGCATCGGAATAGAGACTCCCTCCAATTACTACTTCAAACCCTTTCCGATGGCACCCCTCTACTACAGCGTTAATTGCTTTTTTCGAAACAGAGGTTTCCACGAAAACTGCATTTATTTTTCTTTCTACAATGAAGTGAACCAAATCAGTAATGTCTCTTAGTCCAAACTCTGATACAGTAGAAATTCCTTGTAATCCTTTTACCTCAATGTTGTATGCACTTCCGAAATACTCAAATGCATCATGGGCGGTTATTAATACTTTTTGTTGTTCAGGTATAGAGGAGATTGATGCTTTAGTTTTTTGATGAAGCGAATCTAACTGTACTAAAAATGTAGTCGTGTTATTATTGTAATACTTGGCATTTGCAGGGTGTAATAGTTGTAGCTCATTACTTATGTACTTCACTACAATTTGCCAAAGCGATACATCAAACCATACATGAGGATCGTATACATTTTTATATTGAGAACTGTTTTTTCTTTTTTCGATTGGTATGCCTTCTCCACCAGCAATTACAGGTTTTAATTTACCTAGCTTCTTCAATACTTCTCCCATTTTACCTTCTAGGTGTAGTCCGTTGTAAATTACTACATCTGCATCGGTGAGTAGAGTGAGATCACCTTGGGAAGCTTTGTATAGATGGGGGTCTACACCTGGCCCCATTAGTGCAGTTACTTGGGCAGAATCTCCTACAATATTTTTAACAGCATCGGCTAGCATTCCTGTAGTGGTAACAATGGTAGGCAAGGAAGAAGAGGTTTCTTTTTTGCTGCTATTGCAACTGCTTAAAATCAAGATGACAAGGGCGAATAATATTGTTATTTTCTCTCTCATGATTCTGATATTAATATGTTTTCAGAGACTTGTTTTGATATTGAAATTGTTCTTTTGTTATCAATCAATATTTCGTTCGAACCATCGAAATTAACCTTGTCCATAACTTTTATTTTTGCACCAATATATGTTCCAATTTTATCTAGGTATTGAAGGAAAGGAGAGGAGCTATCTTTGACCGCAACAACGATTCCTTCTTGACCAATTTCCACTTCGTTTATCGGGACTTGTGGTTTAGCTTTGTACGCTCCGTTTTCATCGGGAATAGGGTCGCCATGAGGGTCATATTTTGGGTATCCTAAAAACTCTTCTAAACGTTTGATAAGTAATGGAGATTTGATGTGTTCTAATTGCTCAGCTACATCGTGAACTTCATCCCAATTGAATTTCATTTTCTCTACTAAAAACACCTCCCATAGCCTATGTTTTCTGATCACTACCAGCGCTTCTTTTTTTCCTTTTTCGGAAAGATTTACCCCTTTATATTTTTGATAGTCTACTACATTTTTAGAGGCCAATTTTTTCATCATGTCGGTTACTGATGCGGCCTTGGTTTTTTGATAATCGGCAATTGCATTTGTGGAAACATCAAGCTTTCCACCTTTCGATAAATGGTAGATTGACTTCAAATAATTTTCCTCTGTATAGCTTAGGTTAATCATTTATAAAAATTCAATTATTGGGTTTGTTTATGACAAAAATACATAATTTAGATTAATCTAAAAATATTTTTCGTTGTTATTTAAAAAAAATTGATAAACTAACTTAGTTACATCTATACACCTCTTTTTAAAGATAATTTTTTGTTTTTAGAGATATCTAAATTGTATGAAATGAGGTGAGAATGCTTGAAGTTGAAGTGTATGGGATTGTAAAACGATGTAAGTGAGGTGTATTAGCTTATTTTTCGACAAAAATAATAGATAAATATTACTTTATGTAAAAACATATAATATACTGGTTAATAGTATTTTATGATATAATAGTATTAGTTATTTTTAATAATTTTTCCTCTTCTGTTTTCCATAATAATTCAGTTCCAACGCCATTTGGGTAAAAAGTAGTAGTATACATTAGGTCTAATAGATGTTCGGTATTTATTTGTTCAAAATTCACAAGAACTGATGCCTTGTATTTGTCACATACCCTCTCCCATTCTTTATGGTGTTGAAGTAAAATAGGAAGTTCGCAAGCGAGGTATTCGTAGAGTTTTGTTGGGATTGAATTGATAGTGCTTTTGTTTGTGGGATAATAAATAATTCCAAAATTTGACCTATTAATTTCTGTCAAAATATCGGAGTGATTAATTAATTGATCACCCCCTTTTAGAGAGATGAAATTAACATTGTTTGTTTCTTTTTTTATTCGATTTATTGTACTCGATTTTGGTGAATAACCAATAATGGTTAATGATATATTTTTCGAAATTTCATGCAATTTTTTAGCTAATTTTATAGCGCCAAACACGCCTGTGCTTTCAGCTAAAGTGCCACTAAAAATTAATTTTATTTCGTCTGTTTTTTTAGATTTTTTTCTATCTGTAGCTAAGTCAATTTTGCATTTATTTTCCAGTATTGTAAATCTATTTTTTATAAAATTTATTTCGCTTAAATAATGCTTTTCAGCCAAAAAAAAGTGCTCGATAAATCGTGCTGAAATGTATTCTTTTCCTCGTACATATAGCGCAAGAAAGTGTCGAATAATTATTGGAAATGAAGCGGTGTAAAGTAGGTTGCGATAATGGTTTTCTTGCACGTCATATATGACTTTACTTTTGTGTATTATTTTGAATATTATCGAAGGCCATAATAACTCATGCGTATTGATAATAATTAAATTTGGCGAAAGTTTGATGAGTTGTTTGTAGAATTTTATTCCACAAAATAATCGACTAAAACTTATTCTTTTAAAATTAAATAATGGGTGAAATGTTATTTTAGAATGTTTCTCTACGGTATTTGTTTGAAAGCCTATTATATTTACATCGTAGTTGTTAGTAGCGGCTAACGATACGCCTATTTTTTCGAACATACGTGTGTCATTAACTGGTTTAAGAACTGACGCTAACACCACTTTTTTAGGGAACATATTTAACAATTTTGAAATGCCAATTAAATTAATTGAAAGTGCTTGGGAAGATAGAAGTTTATTAGAAAATAAAGAAACGACTGATGCAATAAGACATGTTGTCGAAGAATTAGACAAGGGGTTAATTCGAGTAGCAGAGCCTCAGGTTGATGGAAGTTGGAAGGTTAATGAGTGGATAAAAAAAGCAGTTATTTTATATTTTCCAATACAGAAAATGGAGACTATTGAAGTGGGGCCATTTGAGTTTCATGATAAAATTGCACTTAAAACAGGATATGAAAAGCTAGGAGTAAGGGTAGTGCCTCATGCTGTGGCCAGATATGGTGCATATATATCGAAAGGGGTTATCATGATGCCTTCTTATGTGAACATTGGTGCTTATGTGGATGAAGGCACTATGGTAGATACATGGGCGACTGTGGGTAGCTGTGCACAAATTGGCAGGAATGTACATCTTAGTGGGGGTGTTGGTATAGGTGGTGTGCTAGAACCTATTCAGGCAGCACCCGTTATTATTGAAGATAATGCCTTTATTGGCTCTCGTTGTATTCTTGTTGAAGGTGTAAGAATTGGTAAAGAGGCTGTTCTAGGTGCCAATGTGGTATTAACAGCCAGTTCTAAAATTATTGATGTTACTGGAGATGAACCTGTTGAAACAAAGGGGTATGTACCTGAACGGTCAGTTGTTATTCCAGGTTCATATACAAAAAAATTCCCAGCAGGAGAATACAATGTGCCATGCGCATTAATTATTGGAAAACGAAAAGAAAGCACCAATAAAAAAACATCATTAAATAATGCTTTGAGAGAAAATAATGTGTCTGTATAATCTTTGGCATTTATTTTGATGTTTATTTCTTTAAAAACGGTCACGTATACACAATGAATAGATTGATTATTTATGGATTGCTTACTTTAGTTTTTAGTGCTTTTCAAAGTACTATTAACGAAACCGAATACATTGTTGTTAATAACGAAAGTTTTGGTTTGGGTGAAGAGGTAGTTTATAAAATGAATTTTGGAATGTTTACGGTTGGGAAAGGGAAGATAAAAATTCATCCTACTATTCATAATGTAAATTATAGAGGGTGTTATAGGGTCGATATTTGGGGAAAGACAAGTGGTGTGGTGGATTGGATTGCTCAAGTAGATGATAATTGGGGGGCGTATGTGGATACTGCTGCACTTGTACCTCATATTGAATATCGAAGATTAAAAGAAGGGAATTATCGAAGAAATGAAATTGTTAAATTTGATCATTCTACCAATAATATTGAAGTAAAATTAGTGGATAAGAATACGGGAAAATTTAAAGAACCCATGTATTATGCGGCTCCAGATAATGTCCGAAGTATACTGTCTGGGTTATTATATATGCGTTCATTGGAGTTAGATTCCATGAATGTTGGTGATACGTTGAATATAAATGGTTTTTTTGAAGACTCTTTTTATGAAATGGATATTATATTTGGTGGAAAAGATAGAGTGAAAACGAAAGCAGGAAATTTTAATGCAATAAAAT
>JAOULS010000177.1 GCA_029881895.1 Cyclobacteriaceae bacterium
TATGTCCAGTGTTTTCTGAGAATGACAATTATAATATTGAAATAAAAAGGCAACAATCAATAATACATTTCGGGTAAAATACGTGTTAAATCCAACTAGTTGCGCCATAATAGAAAGATACAAATTGACCAGTTAAATTCAAAATATCAACCATTAGCTTCTGCAAGTTGGAGTAAGTAATTCTCCATCTGATTTACTTTATCATTAATTAAAAATTCTGTTCAACGTAATAAAGAACACCACTTAAAAGTTACTTTGATGATTGAAAGTTGATGATAACTTATATTTATTTATTCATTCCATTTTTCCTTTCAACAAAATCTTCTAATTTACACAGAAATAACTATTAGCTATATGTTTACAAATTTTTCAGAATGGTGGGATGGGTTAAATCAATTGGAGAGTATCTTTTGGGGTATGGCAATACCTTTTACTACCTTTTTCTGTTTGCAACTGATTTTCACTTTTTTTGGTGGAGACATTGATCATGATGGAGGTGCAGATGCTGATGTGGAAGCAGATGATGGTATTGGGTTTCAGTTTTTAACGCTAAAAAACTTAATAGCTTTTTTCACAATTTTTTCTTGGGTAGGAATTGCATGTTTAGATTCTGGTTTAAGTAATGGTCTATCTATACTTATATCTTTTATTTCAGGAATAGCTATGATGTTTGTGATGGGAGGAATTTTTTATTTCTTAGGCAAAGCCAATGAAAGTGGCACGCTTAAAATGAAGAATGCTATTGGCGCTATTGGAGAAGTTTATATGGAGATAAAAGGTAATAGAGGAAACATAGGGAAAGTACAAGTGCAAGTTCAAGGTACACTACGTACACTAGAAGCACTAACGGATGAGGAAGAAAATCTGATTCCTGGAATGGTAGTGAGTGTAGTTGATATAGCTAATAATAATATTTTAATTGTTACAAAAAGTAAATCATAATGAGTGAATTTTTATTGCCAGTATTTGCCCTTGCGGCATTGTTTGTTTTTGTAATTTTAGTCACCTTTTTCAGGCGTTATAAGCGCTGTCCATCCGACCGGATTTTAGTAATATATGGTAAAGTAGGAGGTGGTTCTGCTCGATGTATTCATGGTGGTGCAGCTTTTATATGGCCTGTATTTCAGAATTATGAATTCCTAGATTTAACGCCTTCCTCAATTGAAGTAATGCTGTCAAATGCATTAAGTCGTCAAAATATTAGAGTGGATGTGCCTTCTCGTTTTACAATAGGTATTTCCACAGAGCCAGGAGTAATGAACAATGCTGCTGAGCGTCTTTTAGGATTATCGCAGCAACATATTCACGATTTGGCAAAAGATATCATTTTCGGTCAGTTACGTTTAGTAGTGGCTACTATGGATATAGAGGAAATTAATAGTAATCGTGATAAATTTCTGGCAAATGTAGCATCAAATGTAGAGGCAGAATTGAAAAAAATTGGATTGAAGCTGATTAACGTAAATGTCACAGATATTAAAGATGAGTCAGGCTATATTGAAGCATTAGGTAAAGAAGCAGCTGCCAAAGCGATAAACGATGCTAAGAAATCAGTTGCTGAGAAAGATAGAGATGGAGCTATTGGTGAGGCAAATGCACATCAGGATCAGCGTGTACAGGTAGCTGATGCTAATGCTCGTGCTGTAGAAGGTGAAAACACTGCAAAAATTAAGGTGGCACAATCAGATGCTTTTAGAAACGAGAAAGAAGCAGAGGCATTAAAGATATCTACTGCGGCAGAAAAAGTGCAATCTGCAAAAGCATTAGAAGAAGCTTATGCTGCTGAACAAGTAGCAGAAAATGCACGTGCCACTAGGGATATGGCTGCACAAACAGCCGATATAGTAGTTCCAGCTGAGATTGATAAACAACGTGTGGAAATAGCTGCGGAAGCTGAAGCGGAAATGATACGTAGAAAGGCAAAAGGAGAGGCCGATGCTATCTTATTTAAGAAGCAGGCTGAAGCACAGGGTATGTTGGAAATATTGACTAAACAGGCCGAGGGGTTACGACAAATTGTAAATGCTGCTGGAAATAATTCCAAAGATGCGGTATTGTTACTAGTTGCTGATAAATTACCTGAACTAGTGAAACTACAAACTGAGGCAATTAAAAACATTAAAATTGATAAAATAACTGTTTGGGATGGTGGAAATGGCGAAGGTGATAAAACATCGACTGCTAACTTTATTTCTGGATTGTATAAATCTGTCCCACCATTACAAGAAATGTTTAATATGGCTGGGATGGATTTACCTGAATATTTAAAAGGAAAATCACAGGAAGAAATCAAAAGTATGGCAGAAGAAGTGAAGAAAAAATCAGAGCCAACAGCTAAACCTTCTCCATCACAAAAGAAAAAGCCAAATAATTAATTCATTAACACTTGTGAACAGGTTAGCAATATGCTAACCTGTTCACAAGTGTGTACTAATCGCACTTAAAAAGACCCTATTATTATTTCATCAAATATCCCAACAAAGCTTCCCAGCTTAACTTGATGCAATCTATCCTTCCATCAAAATGTTTTAAAGCTACTAGGGTGTTTAACTCATCACCCAATATTTCAACGGGCAAATCTTCAGTCAGGTTTTTTTAAGAAATTTTCGCATAAAGCTTTTGCATCACCTTTACTCATCCCCTCTATTTTTTTTAATAATATAGAAGTAGAAGCTTTTGAGATGGCGCAACCAAAACCATGAAAATGCACTTCATCAAACTTATCATCTTTCACATTTAAGTGAAGATGAAATTTATCGCCACACATGGGATTGTATGCATCAAGAGATGTTGATGCGTTATCCTTGGCTTCGAAATGATAAGGGTTATTATTTTCTGGTAATATGTGTGCTTTGTATAGCACTTGTACTTCTTCTTTTGTCACGACCAAAATTTTATTAATTCAACCAATGAATTCTTAAGTTGATCCACTTCTTTTCTTTCATTATATATTTAACTCCCATCAGAGTCATCTGAAAGAGACTCTGAATTTGCATAAAACGTAAACAGTCAATTTAAGATATCAAATCCCAGCAATTACATGGCAAGATGCCATTCAATGCTATAATGTCGTTTGAAATAGCGGCTGTATTGTGATCATTTGGTTAAGACGTAAGTTGTTTTCATCCTACTCAGTCTCTCGTAGAGGACTCTGAGAGTTCACGCTTGGTTAGAGAAGGTTGGGCTGGCACCACTTTATTTATAGGTATGATAAGCCCATCAAATGCAGTATTTATTAATACGAATAACTCTTTTGTAGCCTACAGAGTCTCTTTCAGATGAATCTGATGAGAAGTAATAGTTATTAATAGTGTCAAATTTTTCGCATTAACTTTTACATTTTATAAAGGTAAAAGTTATAAAATAAAAAATGATATAGTATTTAATTTTTTTTTTTTATTAAAATGTTTACATATTAGTGTCATTGTTTGATCAAATTGTGCACAACAAATCGATTTGTTTTGATCAATATTGAATGTAATATTTTTAACATTAAACAAAATTATCATGAAAAATTTCAATTTTTTACTAACAACAGCAATTATTGGAGTTGTACTAACCGCGTGTCAGGAACAAGAGGTCATTACTTCAACCGAGCAAGCAAATGATGCAGATATACAATATATCTACTTACTTGATAATGAAGTTGCGTCTTCAAACGTTTTCGACCTGTCTGATGAGGGACTTAACATATTAGTTTCCAGCGAAAAAAATCAGGAAAAAACGAATATTGTTATTCGCGCTTTTACAGATGAAAAGGATTATATTAAATTTGGAGAACAGCATGACATAAAATTAAAAGAACAATTAATGTTCGAAAAACATATGCGGTCGTATGCAGTAACATCGGGTGCCATAGCTGAATATGAAAAAACAGGAATTGTTCCTGAATCATATAGTTTGTATGAGAAAGACTATTATAACAAATCATTTGGCCAAAGCAATGCGAGAACTGAATCAGTTAATACTGCGTTGTATAAAAATTTCCCTGGAGGCGGAGGTTCTTCTATAATAATGTTTGGGACGATGCCTGCTATGGGGTTAGGTTGGAACAATGTTGTTTCGTCATTCGAGGGACTCGGGGTCTATGGTTTTACAACGATGTATGACAGAAGTTTTTATAGAAATAAATTGTTTACATATTGGCATTGGGGATTTGTAAAAATACCACTTTCAGGGCCTTTAGCAGGTGCCAATGACAAAATGTCATCTGGAGTTAGTAATTAGTAGGTAAAGTTACTCGAAAGTTAAGGCATGGACTATACAGTCTATGCCCTTATTTTATCTTATAGGAATGATGAAAAGTGTTATTTTTTTTGTGGCAGCTCTGATTACCCACAACGGGTACACACAATTATTCATTAAAAATAAGGTGAAAATGGGATTTATCGGAGGATTACAGACAGCAGGAGCTCTATATCAATATAAAAACCCCCATACATTCGAAAAATTTCACCTCTATAATGTGCATATTGATACTCATGTAGGTTATTTTTTTAACAACAATTTTGGTTTGGGTGTCACTGCTGTCAAAGGATTTTTACAGTCAAATATAGAACCCTTTTCTATGTACAACAACCAAAAATTTCACGGAATTGGGGTTTACGGCCGCTATTATATTCCTTTGAAAATCAACATTAAAGTACTGGATAGAATGCTGTTCTTTTTAGAAGTAGTGTACAGAAAAACGAACTTTACCAGAACAAATGATTGGATCTATGTACATGGAAATACGTTAAAATATAATTTAACAAAAATTATTCCTTTCGGTATGCAAATGCGAGTATGGAAAAATCTTTTTATTGGAACTTCATTTGAATATCTAATCTTTACTGAAAAAATACGCTACCCAGTATATCGAACAGGCTTTGAATACCATTTTAAAGGTAATCGAAAAAAATGACGGCTAAATTAATAACACTACACGCATTACTGTTGTACTTACCCACACAAGTGATTGGGCAAAATGAAAAAAGTACTTTTGACAACCTAATTGTAGGATCCTCCTATACATTTATTTGGGACATGGATAAAAGCAATACAGTATCATATTACACTTACTATGAGTCTACATGGAACGTAAATATTGCCGTTTCATTGAACAAACGTTTATATATGGGTATTCAATCGCTGTTTCTATTTACCCAGGGATCGCGCGTGGATAAAAAAAAATATGCCATATATGGATTATTTACTCAATATGATCTGATGCCCAAAAGAGACACTCGTTTCTTTATTGAAACGTCTATTAATCAAGGAGATTATTGTACCTGTGGGGTTAGTGGCATTGACCCATACCGAAAAAAAGATCTGTATTATTGGGGCTTTGGAGCTGGATTTGACCGACCGCTGAAATCAATTTCAGATAAATTATACCTCGACTTGTCTTTTGTAAATTACATCATTTTAAACAAGTATAATGTAAAGTACAACTATACACAATATATTATAGGGCTTAATTATCGCTTTAATACAATCCGCCCCAAACGCAATAAGGGTTCTGATAAAAAATAAGCACATTAGAGTTGTAACAATACTTGATTATGTACTGACAATCAATCTGGCTTAGTGAATATTTCTAGAACCGAACTCAGTTTAGTAGCAACATCAAAAAAAAGGGTGTACCGAAAGCAACTATCACTTTCAATCCACCCTATACGTTGAATATCCAACGGAACATTATCTTTCTAATCTGTAAAAAGATAAGTAACGAAAATTACTTCCCTCCTAACATCACCAACTCGCTTACGATTACCTCTGTGATGTAGCGTTTGTTTCCTTCTTTATCTTCAAAAGAACGATTTGCTAATTTTCCTTCTACCGCAACCTCGTTACCCTTACTCAAGTATTTCTCAACAATACCCGCTGTTTTCTCCCACGCTACTACGTTATGCCATTGTGTGTCTTGTACTTTTTCGCCTTGTGCGTTTTTATACGACTCGTTGGTAGCGATAGAAAATTTCGCTAATTTTTTGCCCGATTCTAAATTTAATACTTCTGGATTTGCGCCTAAGTTTCCGATTAACTGTACTTTGTTTTTTAAAGAGTTCATAATAATAATGTTTTAAATAAATTGCCCTGAACCATTCAGAACTGATGATGCAAAGGAAATACAGCGGGTCACTTTTATTCGGTTTATAACTATTTACTTACGTTTAATATCGTTTACAAATAATTGTTGTCGTTTGTAATTGATTTTTTATGTTTGCTAAGTATTACAACAAGTAGGCATCAACAATATCTCGCATCATATTTTAAATAATTTCGTAAATTCGAATATGGACTCAGAAATAAAAAATTAACGTTTGTTTAATAATTTTTACGACTACAGAATGAGCAAATTATATCTGAGTTGGGAAAGTTATTACAGAAACGTAAGTATATAATTATTTGAAAGAAATAACAGACCGATGATTTCGAGTTAACTTAAAAAAGAGATTTGCTTATCATCAATTAATTCAGACCATATCAATATAACACTCATTAGAACGTTATAAAGAGTAAAATCAAGAAAGTAGCATGAAAAACATTGTTTTTTTTTGTGGCAGCTCTGATTACCC
>JAOULS010000178.1 GCA_029881895.1 Cyclobacteriaceae bacterium
GAACAATGGAGGCCCCACTATTTGATTAATCACAATTACACCAATCACCAAAGTGGCAAATGAAGTCCCCCATTCGGGATACATTTTTTCAACAATAGTGGCAAGCCCCATTCCTACACCTGCTTGTGTAACATAAGGCATCCAACTTATACGTTTTATTTCTGGTGGATCGCCCGCCAAAGCACTTCCCACATAAGCGCCAATCATAATCGTTATCAAACGAATCACAAAAAGTGCAATAGCGATTAATCCTACATGATAAAGAATGTCTAACGACAAAGAGGCTCCTGCTAACGTAAAGAAACCGATATATATTGTAGGGCCAATATCATCGAGTATTTTAATAAATTCATATCGAAAACGTGTGTAATTACTCACCCAAAAACTACCAATAATACATATTAATAAGGGTTCAATATGGAATTCTTTTCCATATTGGAGCAACATCCAGTCTTTTAAAAAATATCCAAATAAATACACTCCATATCCTAATGCTATGATATAGGTTGTTTTAGCAATCTTATGTATTCTGAAATAAAGAATGTAATACAGTAATCTACCTACCAATAACCCTAATAAAAACGAAATGGCGAGTTCACTCAATAGCTTTAGGATAAAACCAATATCTAGTGGCTGACCATTAATGAGGGCATCAGAAAAATTAATACATACGGCAAATAAAATAATTACCAAAAAATCTTTAAGTACCGTCACACCAAGTGTTGTCTGCGTAAAAGGTCCTCTAGCTCTTACTTCATTAATAATAGCAATGGCAGAAGCAGGAGAACGAGCAACAAAAATAGTCCCCATAAGTAATGATATCGCAACTCTTTTGGCAGTACCCATCTCTTGCATGAATGGAATATA
This sequence comes from Cyclobacteriaceae bacterium, assembly GCA_029881895.1. GTDB lineage: Bacteria > Bacteroidota > Bacteroidia > Cytophagales > Cyclobacteriaceae > JAOUKH01. The sequence continues at coordinate 868 of JAOULS010000178.1, forward strand.
ATCTGCCATAAAATAAACCGCTAACCCACTAAGCACAAAAGTAATGACCAACTGCCCAAAGGTCATCCACTTGATGCTTTTTAATTGATTACGCATATCCTTCAAGTATAGCTCGGCACTCGCAGCAAAAGCTATAAAAGCTAAAGCAATGTCATTAATAAATCTCAACCCTACTGTGCTATTTGTAGGGATAAGGTTAAGAACAAATGGCCCACACACCATCCCCAATATCAACAAACCTGTAATGAGAGGTAGCTTAATTTTTTTGAAATATTGGGCTAAGTGGTTAGCCGAAATAGTAACCACTACAAAACCTGCAAAAAGTAATATCAATTGTTGATAATCGCCCATACTATTCTAAAAATTCATGATTTTAGTATCCACTAATTTGAAAAATAATGAATTTTATTCTCATTTTGTAACTTGTTAAGAACTTTTTTTAGAGTTAAATTGTAAAGGTGAGCATTTTAAACAAATATCTATCGGGCATTATCCTTATACTCATCGTAATAGCATGTACTCGGCTAAATCCTCAGAATGAAACCTCTACACCAATAAGTCATACAAGTTGGGATACTCTACTCCAAAGGCACGTTAACAGCCTTGGGCTTGTCAATTATAAAGGCTTCATAAACGACAGCATAGCATTAAATCAGTATTTGAAATTATTAACCAAAAACACTCCAAACAACTCTTGGACGGAGAGTGAGCAACTCGCCTACTGGGTTAATTTTTACAACGCTTTCACTGTTAAACTCATTACGAATCATTACCCAATAAAAAGCATAAAAGACATTGGTTCAGGTATTCAAATTCCTTTTATTAATACTCCTTGGCAAATTTCATTTATATCAATAGATAATGAATGGTATTCCCTTGACGATATAGAACACAACCTCATTCGTAAAAATTTTGCAGAACCTCGTATTCATTTTGCATTGGTATGCGCAGCAGTATCATGTCCAACACTCAGAAACGAAGCCTATAGACCAGACCTATTAGAAAGTCAGCTCAACAACCAAGCTATTCTTTTTTTAAGTGATACCTCCAAAAACAAAATAACGGAAGAACACATCGAAATATCTAAGCTTTTTCGATGGTATAAAAATGATTTCACAACAGCTACTTCTTTGATTAGCTACCTCAACCAATATGTGCCTTTTGCCATAAATGAAAATGCAGATATTGAATACCTAGAATATAATTGGAATCTAAATGAAAAAACAAATTAGGAGAAAGCAAAGAAAATTAACCACGTAATCACAAAAAGAGGGATTAAAAATGGAATGGAGAAACGTATAATGTAACCAAAGAAAGAGGGCATTTTTATTCCTACACCTTCAGCTATTGATTTCACCATAAAATTTGGTCCATTCCCTATGTAGGTAAATGCGCCAAAAAATACCGCTGCAATTGAAATTGATTTCAGGTATAAAATAGAGTCAGCAAATACTCCTCCATTAGCATAACTTGCCACTTCATTAATATTATTTATATTTCCTCCTTGTGAGGCCATTGCGGCCGTAACGAAATTTAGGTAGGTTGGCGCATTATCTAAAAATCCTGACAATATCCCCGTGCCCCAATAAAGTGTGTTATGACTTATCATTTTTACCCCTTCTGGTGAGGACGCAAAATTACTTACTAACTCTAGTGCTGGCATCATTGTGCCAAATATTCCAATAAAAATAAAAGCTACTTCTCGAATAGGCTCAAAGCTAAATTCATTTCCTTTTATTGCTTCCTTACTCGCTAGTTTATAAGACAAAAAAGCTACCGTTAACATAATTATTTCCCTTACAAACGAAAATTTTTGCCCATCATAATGTATGGCAGGCACCCATTCGATTACGTTCGGGTCTAAAAAAACAGCACCTATCACAAGCCCTAGCCAGATGAAATTTCGAGTACCTGTAATTTTTATTTTATTAGAGTACTCAGGAGAAGGCTCTAATTTTTCCAAATTTAATTTTTTATTGAAACGAACATCGGTCCAATAGAATAATCCTGAAAGCAGTAATATACCAAATATCCATGGCCATAAATTATGCGTGAGTGTCCAGAAAAAAGGAACTCCTTTTAAAAAGCCAAGAAACAGAGGGGGATCCCCGATAGGAGTTAACGAACCACCTACATTACTAACAATGAAAATGAAAAATATAATATGATATGCCTTTATTCGACCTTTGTTTAATCGAATGTAAGGGCGTATAAGCAACATTGATGCGCCTGTAGTTCCTATTAAATTTGCTGAAATAGCTCCAATAATTAATAATACTACATTTACAATTGGTGATGCTTTTCTATCAATACTAATCATTATCCCTCCAGAAGCAACAAAAAGTCCAGTTAGCAATGCTATAAACTGAATGTATTCAGCCATTGCATGAATAGGGCCATGAGAGTTATGAAGTACAAACAAATAATATAACACGACTATACTTGCTAAAACAATAGCTACGATAGGATAGTTTTTGTGCCAAAAATGTTCGTAAAACAAAGGGCCAGTAGCAATCATAAGGAGCAATAACACAAAGGGAATCACCGTCCAACCAGGCACCGCATGATGTGCTACCTCATCAGCTTCATTACTCATCTCTACAGAGCTAGTAATTACCTCTGTATGTTCAGAGCCAATACTATTATCTATATCAAACGCCTGTAGCGATACAGAAGAAAGAAAAAGAAAAAATACAGAAAGGTAAATGAGTTTTCTCACAAATTGGTTAGCATTAAAGCGAACAAAACTAAACTAAAGTGGGTTTTGATGCAAACGGTTACTTCAATAATTTTATAAACCATAGTTTTACAAATATATAATTTTCTCAATTTTCGGTTTGTATTCTTTATTAAATGGGATTTTTGTCACTATTTTATTTTTCTCTTCATCCCACATTATGATTTCAAACTATAAAATGTACAAATTCAAAACTATATAATTTACTAAAAAATACATTCACCCATTATATACTAGAGCAATAGTATGTTTTTATATCTTTGGACATTCTTTAAAACAAGAATAATCAATCAAAATGAATTTAGCAATTGACTTAGGGACTTCATCCGTAAAAATAGGATGTTTTGAAAACGGAAAATTGACAGGGGGGGTTCAAAAACCACTTTTTAATGAATTAATTGATTTGGCTATAGACCTATCTCCTGACAAAATTATTATTAGTAGTGTAAATCAAGATGCTTTTGATCTAAAAAATAAGTTAAATGGGGAGGTAATGGTTCTCGATCATGCCACACCTCTACCGATACAAATAAAATATGGCACTCCAAAAACATTAGGGAAAGACAGGTTAGCTGCTGCTGTAGCGGCCAACATTCAACAGCCAAATACTAACACCCTTGTGGTCGATGTTGGTTCATGTATCACTTATGATTTTATTAATGAAAAAAACGAATATCTCGGAGGCAGCATTTCGCCAGGTATTGAAATGAAACTACGTGCAATGAATACTTTTACAGCAGAGTTACCGTTAGTTAATCCTGACTTTGGGGTTGAATTAATCGGTGATACTACCGAAAAAGCGCTTCAAAGCGGTGCAATATATGGTACAATTGCAGAAATCGAGGAAATTGTTCGGATGTATAAAGACAAATTCCGACATTTGCGTTTTGTAATTTGTGGAGGGGGAGCTGAATTCGTTGGTTTAAGGTTAAAAACTACTGTTGAAATTCACCCTGAACTAGTATTATTAGGGTTAAATGGAATTTTGGAATTCAATGTTTAAACAATTAGGATTAGTATTCGTTTTCGTACTTACAGCTATAGGCGTATCTGCCCAAACGGCCAATTCACCACTAACTCAAATAGGCATAGGAGATCGAGTACAATTATCTCTACCTTCTCAATTTGGCATGGGGAGTGTTGGAATAAGCAATGGTGACATTCGATTCCTAAATACAATAAATCCAGCTTTACTTATACATAATGAAGTATACACCTATACTGCTGGTGCATTTGGCAGCTCTGCCACTACTTCGGATAGGACAAACACACAAAGGAACTCCACAGGGTCTTTCAGTCATTTTGCCATGTCATTCCCAATGAAACCAGGTAAATGGACTACAGCTATTTCGCTTAGGCCTTATAGTACTGTGAATTATAAATACATTGTAGAAAAAGATGTAATTGGATCATCAGGAACAACTTATTTAAGCGAAATTAATGGGTCTGGTGGCATCAATCAAATTGCCCTATCTAATGGCATAAAGATATTACCAGAATTATCGATTGGTTTTAATGCCTCCTTTTTATTTGGTTCTATATTAAAAGAACAAACCGCAGGTGAGTTAAGTGATACTACTGTTGCAAATTTTTATAGCCCAGCTATTGTTAAAAAAGAATCTTTTTCTGGTGCTAATTTTGGTGCAGGGGCAGCTTACACTTACAAAATAAAAGAAAAATTGAATTTAAATTTTGGGGTTACCTATGACCTCCAAGCCGATATAATAACAAAGCAACTTAAAAGTTGGGAAACTCGTGTAAGAGCAACACCAATTTCTTCTGACTCTCTAAATAATGGTGTAGTGAAAGGAACTACTCGGTTACCATCTGCGTTAGGGGTTGGAATATCACTAGTAAATACTTTAAAATGGACCGTAGCAGCAGATATGAAGATCCAAGATTGGAGCAAATTTCGAAATATTGAAGGAACCAATAGTGGAATGGGTCAAAGTTTACGTATAGGCGTTGGTGGAGAAATTACACCTGATGCTGGGGATATTAGTAGTTTTCTAAATCGTGTGACTTATCGTCTGGGTTTTGGTTATGAAGACATGGCTTACCAGCTAAATGACAATAGTGTAAAAGACTTTGGCATCAATTTTGGGTTCTCTCTTCCTGTAAGTACAATTTCAAGTCTTGATTTAGGGTTTAAGTTTGGTACAAGAGGGAGCATAGGAGAGATTGGACATAAAGAAGAATATTTTAAGTTCCAAGCAGGACTTACGTTTAACGACCGATTGTGGTTTATAAAAAGAAAATTTGATTAGAATAAATAAATAGTTAGTTATGAAAATGATGCCCTTAAAAGGATTAGTGTTAACAGCGGGAATTTTTCTTATCGCTTTAAGCACCAATGCGCAGTGTAAAGATTGGATATGGCCTGAAGATAGAGCTGCAGCCGAAGAAAAGAATGTTTTATATAGTGATGCTGTAAAATCAAAACAATACAGAGAAGCGGTGAAACCTTGGCAATGGTTAATTACCAACACGCCTAATTTAAATGCTTCATTGTACATTAATGGTTCTAAAATATATAACGAATTAGCAAAAGTTGAAAAAGACCCTGTTCGAAAAAAAGAATTAGTGGATTCTTTGCTATGGGTGTATGATATGCGAATTGAGGTATGCGGTCAAAAAGAAAAACACTACCCAACTAAAGTGTTTTACGATTATATTTTTAACATAAAAAATAATAAGGATACGGTTAATGTAATACATCTATACGATGAGTTCGAAAAAGTATTTGAAATGTCTGGGAAGAAAGTAAATCAGGCATTAGCGCAAGCGTATGTAAATGTGCTTAAAGTATATCAACTTCGAATGAAAAAGCTTTCCGATGAAGAAATACTAGAAAAGTACGATCGTTTAATTTCTGTGATTGATTATAATTTAACCAAAGAAACAAAACAGGCTAAAATAGATAAGTGGGAGAATATTAGAGCTA
>JAOULS010000179.1 GCA_029881895.1 Cyclobacteriaceae bacterium
ATCTAAACAACAAGCGAGGACATTCTTCTTAGGTGGTACGGTAGTTTCCTTTTTAATATTTCTAGGATTATCGTGGCACACTTTGAGTAAAGAGGTTCCTAAAAAAACAAATGAAGAAAACTTATCTGAATCCGTAATTCGAGGTAAAGTTATTTGGGAAAAGAACAATTGTATGGGCTGTCATACAATTTTGGGAGAAGGCGCATATTATGCTCCTGAACTCACAAAAGCATATCAACGTAAAGGCGAAGCTTACATAAAGACTGTACTGATGTCGAAAGAACCTTGGGCTCCTCGTGGTAGAAAAATGGTAGCTTATGCACTTACTGAAAAAGAGGCAGACGATGTTGTAGCTTTTCTGAAATGGATTAGTGAAATCGATCTTAACGGATTTCCTCCAGAGCCTACACTTTCCAAATAATTATTCATTTTAACTATAAAGAACATGAAATATAAATCTCAACAGGTAGCGTATTGGTTTTTTGCACTGAGTATGCTGCTACTAGTTTTACAAGTAGTCTATGGCTTTGTTATGGGTTTTGCCCATATGGGGTTTGATGGATTGCACGATATTATTCCTTTTAATGCTGCTAGAGCTACGCACACTAACCTATTAGTGTTTTGGCTACTTTCAGGTTTTATGGGCGCTGCTTATTATATTATTCCTGAAGAAGCACAAAACGAATTGTATTCCGTTAAGTTAGCCTATGTGCAATTAATAAGTTTTGCGTTGGTAGGAGTAGTTGCCATCATCGGATATCATTTTAATTATTGGGAAGGAAGAAAGTTTTTAGAAATCCCTCGCCCTTTAGACTATTTGGTAGTAATTAATGTACTTACTTTCCTATTCATTATTTTAATGACTTTGTTTAAAGGAAAAGTACGAACAACCACTTCTCTAGTACTTACTATGGGGCTTTTCTTTGCCGCATTACTTTATCTGCCAGGCATGATATGGTTTGATAATCAGACAATGGATTCTTTCTTTCGTTGGTGGGTAGTACACCTTTGGGTTGAAGGTGTTTGGGAATTAATTATGGGTGGTATTTTAGCATTCTTATTAATTAAAATAACGGGGGTAGACCGTGAAGTTATTGAAAAATGGCTGTATGTAATTGTAGGACTTACTTTCATTTCTGGAATATTAGGAACAGGGCATCATTACTATTATATAGGTGCTGCTAAATATTGGTTAGTTATTGGAGGTGTTTTTTCAGCATTAGAACCACTGGCCTTCTTGGCGATGGCACTGTTTGCTTTTTCTATGTATAAAAAAGGAGAAAAAAAACACCCAAACAAATTGGCTTTATATTGGACGTTGGGCACAGCGATTACTTCGTTTGTTGGCGCAGGACTTTTAGGTTTTGCACACACACTTCCTCAAACCAACTTATATACCCATGGCACATTAGTGACGTCCATGCATGGGCACTTAGCTTTTTGGGGGGCTTACGGAATGTTGGTATTTGCACTTATTAGCTATACTCTACCTCAAATAACAGGGCGGAAAATATTTGACAATAAAATCGGAAATTATGCTTTTTGGCTATCAAATATAGGAATGCTCGGGATGACTGCTGCTTTTGCCGTAGCAGGGGTAGCTCAAGTGTACCTAGAACGTAAAATGGGAATGGAATTTATGGAAGTACAAAAGGAAATTGAAGTACATTTCTTTGTATTAGTACTAGCGGCAACCATGTTTACAGTAGGAATACTTTTGTTCGTTTGGAATTTTATTAAGTTTGGCAGACCTACTGATGAAGCCATAATAAAGGAATTATAATATAAATAATAATGTATATGAAAAAGTATAGTTATGTAGGGGCATTAATAATGCTCATAATAATATCAAGTTGTGGAAATACAGCAAATGAAAATAAAGCAAAGGTAAAAATGGATCCTGCTCGGATGGCTATCCAAGGTGAAATGGAGGCCGAGCTTACTGCCCCTCCTAAAGTACCCGCTTCAGTTGGGGATAGATCAGCTAAAAAATTAGTTGTGAATATGGAGGTGATTGAAGAAGAAGGAGAAATGACTGATGGTGTGAAATACGTTTATTGGACATTTGGAGGTAGCGTACCTGGTAGTTTTATTCGTACGAGGGTAGGTGATGAAATAGAATTTCATATTAAAAACCACCCGGATAATAAGCTTCCTCATAATATTGATTTACATGCCGTTACTGGACCAGGAGGTGGAGCTACATCGTCATTTGTTGCTCCAGGCCATGAAAAAGTATTCAACTTTAAAGTAATTAACGAAGGGTTGTTCGTGTACCATTGTGCTACTGCTCCTGTTGGCATGCACATTGCCAATGGAATGTATGGTCTTATTTTGGTAGAACCAGAAGGAGGCTTACCTCCTGTTGACAAGGAATACTATGTAATGCAAGGAGATTTCTATACAAAAGGAGAATATGGAGAACCTGGAGTTCAGCCTTTTGACATGAAAAAAGCAGTTGAAGAAGATGCTGATTATGTAGTATTTAATGGAAAGGTAGGATCAATGACAGGTGACAATGCCATTACCGCTAATGTTGGCGAAACCGTGCGTTTATATGTGGGTAATGGAGGCCCCAATTTAGTCTCTTCGTTTCACGTAATTGGAGAAATTTTTGATAAAGTATATATTGAAGGAGGATCAGTTATAAATAAAAATGTGCAAACTACTTTAGTACCAGCAGGAGGTGCTGCAATAGTAGAATTTAAAGTGGATGTACCAGGTACGTTTATTCTGGTCGATCATTCTATTTTTAGAGCTTTTAATAAAGGAGCATTGGGGATGTTGAAGGTAGAAGGAAATGAAAATAGAACCATTTATTCAGGCACAATTCAAGAAGGGATTTATTTGCCTGAAGGAACATCGAACCAAGAGATGCCCTCATCAGAGAAAGAAGAGGCAGTAAATACCAATATTTCTATGAGCGAACGAATTGAGTTAGGAAAACAAATTTATTCGCGTACTTGTTTTGCTTGCCATCAAGCCGAAGGTCAGGGAATTCCGAATGCATTTCCTCCATTAGCGAAGTCCGATTATCTTAATAAAGATGTAAATAAAGCAATAGACGCTGTATTAAATGGGCTTTCTGGTGAAATAGAAGTAAATGGAGTGAAATATAATAGTGTTATGACAAAGCAAAACCTTTCTAATGATGAGGTAGCCAATGTATTAAACTATGTATATAACCAATGGGGAAATAGTAAAAAAGAAGTAACCCCAGCGATGGTAAAAGCAAGAAGAAGTTCTGAAGGGCATTAATAACTAGTTTTATCAAGTGGCATTAGTTTTTAGAATCATATATTCATTTTTACTTTTAATTTCTACTACAGTAATTGGAGTGAGCCAATCTGATAATATGGTTTATATCAAAGGGGGGGCGTATGTCCCCCTTTATGGTAATGACTCATCAAGAGTAGTTGTGAACGATTTTTTACTAGACATTTATCCTGTAACAAGGGCTGAGTATCTCAATTTTGTAAAAAACAATCCTGAATGGACAAAAAGTGCTGTAAAGAGAATTTTTGCTGATGGAAATTATTTAATTAGTTGGAAGGATGATTATACATTGAATCAAAAAATAAGTGGTTCAGCTCCCATCACTAATGTTTCATGGTTTGCCGCTAAGAATTATTGCAAAGCACAAGGAAAAAGATTACCGACTATAGATGAGTGGGAATTTGCTGCAATGGCAGATGAGACAAGAATAGATGCACGACCCGATAGTTTGTATAATCAATATATTTTGAGCTGGTACGAAACTCCAAAAGCATTCAATAAAGAAATAGGCAGTACATTTAAAAACATATGGGGAGTTTATGATTTACATGGATTGGTTTGGGAGTGGACTCAAGACTTTAATAGTGTTTTGCTTTCTGGTGAATCCAGAAAAGATGTAGATGCAGATCGCAATTTGTTTTGTGGAAGTGGGTCAATTGGTGCTACCGATTTGATGAATTATGCGGCATTTATGAGGTATGCATTTAGAGGGAGTATTAAAGCTAATTACTCAGTAAAAAATTTAGGGTTTAGATGTGCCAACAAAGCTCAAAAATAAAATATTAAAAAATGAAATACATAATTAACGTAGTAGTCCTTTTCATACTATTTACCTCTTGTAGTGGAGACATGGGTAATAAAAATCAAGAAAGTACCACCTCCAGCGAAGTAGAGGACGTTGAAACAAACGTCATCTCTGATCTTTCGATCTATAATTTGCCCTCTAAATGGACGACTCAAAACAATCAGGAAATAGAACTTAATAGCTTGCAAGGAGATGTGCTAGTAATGGTAATGATTTATACTTCATGCAAAGCTGCATGCCCAAGGCTAGTAGCTGATATGCGGAATATAGATGTTCAAATTCCTGAAAAAAATAAAAAAAATGTGAAATTTATTTTGGTGAGTATTGACCCCAAAACGGATACACCAGAACGATTGAAAGCTTTTTCAATTGAAAACAAAATGGAGGAAGATCAATGGCTTTTCTTACGTGGAGACGAAGAGTCTACACGTGAATTTGCAGCGGTTTTAGCTGTAAATTATAAGCGTATTTCACCGCTCGACTTCACCCATTCTAATATTATTTCAGTGTTTAATCAAAAAGGAGAGCTAGAACATCAGCAAGAAGGGTTAGGTGTAGATAATAAAGAGACAGTGGAAACTATTCTGGCGTTAACAAGCAAATAAAATAGAGGTAATACCATATCCTATATTAGAAAAAAATCAAAGCACTACAACCACCTACAATATGAGCGAACAAAAAAACACGACCCCTTTTTATAAAGCAGTAGGTCAAGAAGTTGAAGTGTTTGAACATGCGTATAAAAATCGACTACCATTTTTACTAAAAGGCCCCACAGGATCAGGAAAATCTAGGTTTATTGAATATATGGCAGATAAATTAGAACGACCTTTAATTACGGTAAGTTGTCATGAGGAGACGTCTTCTACGGATTTGATTGGAAGGTACCTAATACTAGGAACACAATCTGCTTGGCAGGACGGGCCATTAACCAAGGCAGTAAAAGAAGGAAGCATCATTTATTTGGATGAATTTGCTGAAGCTCGCCCCGATATTTTGGTCGCCATTCATTCGCTTACCGATCATAGACGAACATTGTTTATGGATAAATTAGGAGAAGCCATTGTTGCTCATCCAAATTTTATGCTCGTAGCCTCTTATAACCCAGGATATCAAAAGGGGTTTAAAGAATTAAAACCTTCCACACGTCAGCGTTTTGTTTCGTTATCGTTTAATTATCCAAATCAAAAAATAGAAACAGAAATATTAATAGGAGAGTCTGATGTGGATAAGGAGGTCGCTAAAAAATTAACGGCTATAGCCGAAAAAATAAGGCACCTAACAGAATTAGGCCTTACAGAAACGGTTTCCACCCGACTTTTGGTAGATGCGGCAAAACTGATAAAAAGTGGTTTACCAAAGCGATTAGCAACGGAAACCGCCATTGTAGAGCCGCTTACTGATGATCCTGAAATTTCAGAATCGTTAAAAGACCTATGCCATTTAATGATATAATTATTGAGATTTGGATTTAGACGAAATACTTTTCACCAAGGTAGCTTTTTATTTTAAGCGAAAGCGGAAAAAAAAAGCACTACTTCAATGTGTAGACCTCGAAACACTTCGGCCAAAGCTTACCATACTATCTAGAGCTTTCACAGGGCGGTCTATCGATATTGTGACCTCTGAAAGAGAAGGTGGATGGAAAAACAATGCCTTTTTCTTACCAGAAAGTATTGATTTTTTGCCTCAGGTTGAGGGGAATGTTTCTTTCTATTTATTCCGGATATTATATTTGTCTGTTCAGCAAAAACGAAACTTTAATTGGAAATATAATGAAGATAAAACACTAGAAGAGTCGAGAGAAATAGCCAGAACTACATCGGATAAAGTGTTAGATCAATTGTTTATAGAATATCCCGTTTGCAAAGAGATGTACCAGAACATTCTTCAGTACTTGCCTGACATTGACGATAAATCAAAGTCTTCGGAAAAAGACACTTCTTGGGTTTTTGGAAAGTGGATGAAAAATGACCTCGAAAAAAGCAGTAACAATCCGCTGAAACATGTTTCGGAAAAACATTTTGAGAAGAAAACTATTACACCTACCACTGAAATAAAAGCGAAGCCCGTTGAAGAAATTGAAGTAGTACAAGTAGATGAAAAACAACAGGAAGAATATGTGATTAACCACAATTTCGAAAAAGTAGAAACCGCAGAGGAATTTTCAGGAGTGTGGAGAGATTTTGATGGAGATGATACCTTATCAGACGATGCAAACGCACTTGACGAGGTAAATATGAAACATGTGGTGCGAGTAGATGATCCTGCGCACTCAGTATATCAAGCAGAGTTTGCCGAGAATGCCACTATTGCCGAAAGCTCCGAAGCGGAGGCGAAGGGTCATTTTGAGCTATATGATGAATGGGATTACAAAAAAACAAGTTATAAGAAATCGTTCTGTAAAGTGTTTCCGAAAAAAGTAAAGGG
>JAOULS010000180.1 GCA_029881895.1 Cyclobacteriaceae bacterium
TTTAATTTGTCCTAAAATAGGGTCTCCAGCCGAGTGATTGGGTTCACCATCATCATTCGCACGATACTGGTCATACTCTTGCCCAAGTACATAGGCATAACAATGATGTCGTGCATCGTAATATTGCTTTCTAAGAGCTTCTAAATGAGCTTTCACTTCACTTTCATTTGATACAGAAAATGCAAAAGCCAGAAATTTACTTCCTTTTTCCTTGTATTCACCTTCTGAAGTCTTCGATATGGTTTTGTAAGCATCTTTCAAATCAAAGACATTAGTGAGTATAATACTCCATAATTTCCTGATAAAAGATTAAAGTAACTGACAAAACCGCTAGTAACAAGCCTATTTTGTTGATTTTAAGCAATTTTTCTTTGAAAAGAAATACTGAAAAAAAGGATGAAAAAAGAATGATCCCAATACTAAAAATAGGGTACACCAATGCCCCATCATTTTCAAAACTAGTAAGCCCTTTTACTAAAAAATAAAAAGAAAAATAGTTGATAATTCCTAAAACTAATCCCCCAAGTGCACTGCGCATATTTATACCTTCCATTTTTATCACTAATGTAAACCCACCCACTAAAAAAGCCGAGGCGAATGTTACAATAGGAAAAATAGCTTCTAAGTCTGGCGTTATAAATTTATAATTGATGTAATTTATAGAACTATCAATTATTCCTCCTAGTAGGAATACTCCAAAGGGCAATAGAAAAACCATAATAGTGGAAGGCAATATATTATCACTTCTTCCCTCTCTTCTTTTCTTCATTGAAGATAATACTATAGCTACCATAGCCAATAGTATTCCAAAAAAATTTAAAAAAGTATGTTCTTTTGAATGAATATTAAATACAAAAATACTCATTACTACAGGAATAATAAGTGACATTTTACTAGCGACAGAAGCTACTGTTATTCCTAGTTTTTGTGTTGTGATAGCCATTAAATTAAATGTACCCGTAAAAATGGTACCAAGGGCTAATGCCAATATTACCCAAGTGGCTGAAAAATCAATTTTAGTCAGGAGTTGAGAATCTCCTATAAAAACTACCCCCGTAATCACGCACACTAAATAGTTGACAACGATCGCTTGAAAAGTATTTAACCTAAAATGTACAAACATTTTAAAACAAAGAAATATTCCTACATTGGCCAAAATGCTTAATAAGAGGTAGAGCATATATTATTATAAAAAATGACTAATCTCATCCAGTAATTTCGTGCTAGATCAAAGGATAAGGAAAAAACATCAAAAAACACATTAAATTTAATGCATTTTTTCAAGTATTCTTAATCCAAGTGCAACCTATTACTTTTTATTGCGTCTTTATAGCGTAATTAAAAAAACTTACCCATTATGAAAAACTCAAAACTCACATTTATTGCTATCTTTTTACTATTAATCTCTACTTCTCTTTTTGCACAAAGGCAAAAGGTAAAAGTTTCCTCTTTTGAAGGCATTGCACTTCGTACTTCCGCAACTGTATACGTAACACAAGGAAATGGTTTTAGTGTTGAAATAGAAGGGGATTCTGATGATTTAGAAAAAATAAAAGTAGAAGTAGAAGGCAACCGACTAGAAATAAAAAATAGAAATAGCAATTGGAATTGGAACAGCAATAGTGACGTAAAAGTATACGTTACGGTAAGTTCTCTGAATTATTTATCGGTTAGTGGTTCAGGAAATATTATTGGTAAAGGGAAATTTAAAAGTGATAAATTAAAAACCTCTGTTTCAGGGTCTGGAGACATTGAGTTTGACATTGATACAGATGACCTAACTGTTAAAATTTCAGGTTCGGGAGGTGTAGAACTCTCTGGAAGTAGTCATGATGTAGATGTAAGTATTTCAGGTTCAGGAAAATTAGATGCTGAAAATATGGAAGCCAATACATATGACGTATCCATTTCGGGATCGGGGAAATGCAGAATAAATGTAAAAGAAGAAATAGAATCGCACATAAGTGGTAGCGGTACGGTATATTACAAAGGCAATCCAAAAAGGGTAAACAATCACTCTTCAGGAAGTGGAAAAGTAAGAAAAATATAACTCAAGGATGTTCATTCGATAACAACATAACGCCTTCTTTACTCAAAGAAGGCGTTTTTCATCATCCCTAATGCGTGGTCGCATTTTCTTGTATTTGTTTTATTTTCTCAACAAAATCTTCGTCATGAGCACATTTTATCATAAACTCTGCTGATGTCTTCATCCATTCGCCATTTTCCTGCATCATTTCCATCATCTCATTATTAGCCTTTAAAGCTGAGGCATAATCATTCTTTTCAATGCCTTTATACTTTTCTTCAAGTGCTTTTAATCCATCTGCAAATTTTTGGTAACCAACTAAAAAATCATCACATGACATGTTGTCAAAATCAACAATTTCTTCATTGGTTATTTTTTCCGAAGTTTCTTTCATCTCTTCAGTATCTTTGCTATTCGACTCTTTTCCCCCACATGAAGAAAGGAACAAAACTATGATGCTGAAATAAAGGAAGTAATTATATTTTTTCATAATAGTAATGATTTAGTGATATTGTAAATATATTAATATTTGAGCTATTTGATAAATAAAACATACTATGACGTGCACCCATTGCTGTGATGCTAATAAATTTTTTGACATAAAAAATGCTCAAAAAGAGCTAAAAAAATTTAATAAAAAAGGACCAAAAGGCACTACTAGAAGGTTAATTAAGGTACTCAACACTATTTCCAAATCAGATCTAACCCTCTTAGATATAGGTGGGGGTATAGGTATGTTACAATGGTATTTTTTGAAAAATGGTGCGAAATCGACCACCGATGTAGATGCCTCTACAGGGTATTTGGAGGCGGCAAAACAATATGCAGCCGAAAATAATTGGAAAGAAAAAACCACTTTTATAGAAGGTGATTTTAATGATCATAATGAAAAAATAGGTCATTTCGATGTGGTTACCCTCGACCGAGTAGTATGCTGTTACCCTGATTTTCACACTATTTTGAAAAATGCTACCGAAAAAAGTAACCAGTATATAGCCTTGAGTTACCCCATGAGCAATTGGGCTTCTAGATTTATTAACCAACTAGGTCGTATTTACTTCTATTTCAGAAAAAGTGCTTTTAAAACCTACATTCATCCTAGTAAACAAATTCGTCAATTAATTGTTAATCAAGGTTTTTCAGCCATTCATACCTCTATCAAATTTCCATGGCATATACAAGTGTATAAGAAAACTACATAATTACTGGCTAGTTGTTTTATTGTTTGAAATACTCTAAAATTTCTTCAAACTACAATAAAAATCTGCAATTATTCTCTTCTTATCAAAGTACTTCCAGACGGTAATTTTTCGATTGTTATTTGGTTGTTCTACCCAATTTTTATCTATCATAATGGGACAGTTAATAATAGTTGGTTCTGCCCATTTTGAATTCTTTACAATGGCGACAGCTGCCATGTCATAAAGTGCTCTAGATGGTGGGTCTCCATTATAGTCTATATGTTTAAAAAGGTTTACAGAATAGTCTCCAAAATTATCGAATTCACCTCCATGTCTTCCTGTAATAGGGTTACTTATTTTGGGGCCAACTCCTGGCATATTATCATTAACTTCCTGCTGGGTGACGCTAACAATCGCTGTCCCTGTAAGTTCGCCATAACTTACAGTCACCATTTCGAACTCGACATTTGTTTGAAGTACATAGTTCATTGATGCAATATCATTTTCTAGATTATATTCTCCTGACGATGGGTAGTTGGATCCTAACCAGATTAATCTGATATTCTCTGCAATAGTCGGAGATTTTTGCAAGGCAAGTGCCAAGTTAGTCAACTTGCCTACAGCTATTACTACTAATTTCTTATGTTTACACTTTTTTGCTTCGGATATAATAAAATTTACTGCCTTAAATCCATCAAAATTTAGATTATCTATTTCTCCTTTGATTTCCTCATACGAATTATTTGCCCCTTTCAATAATGGTATTTCATCAGCAACTTTATAAAGTGCCATAATACGTTCGGCTTCCTTAAATTGCTCATGAATATCACCCCCACCCCTTGTGGCATTTACAGTTATGGCTTTTATATCAAAATAGTCCATATTGGAAAACAGATATGCCATTGCATGTTGGTCGTCTAATTCATTATTGGCATCGGTATCAAAAATAACGGATAATTTATTTTTTGATGACGCTGCTTGAGCCTTTACTTCGGTCGAAGTATTGGATATAAAAAATACAGATAACAATACTATGGATACTAATGTTTTCATTTTCATCATAATCTAAATAGTAATTAACTGATGTTACGCAACACAATTCATGTCAATGACAGTATTTGTTTGTGTTGCGTAGCATCACTAATCAGTTACCAGATTTAATATCTAAATCAGTTTCAGGAATGTACCATACATCCTTCAATAGATCAACTCCACCTCCCATTTCTTCCTGAACTACTCGGTCAATAATATAAATTCCTTTCTCTGCCATGTTATTGAAATTATCCATGCCATCATTGGGGAAATTAACCCTGGTTCTGTGAATATTAAATTTTTCTGAAAATTTTAGTCCAAATGTATCTTCTACACCTTTTTTACCATACATGAACCCTAAAAGGCCTCCCCATGTTGCTGTGGGATTATCAGAGTCCCACCCACACAATGCACCTATTTTTATGGTTTCTTTTAAGTCTCCCTCACCATACAGAAGGCTTACTATACTTGATGCAAAGTTGATGCCTCCTGCAAAACATCCATTACAGAATATATTTTTTGAAGTAATGTCGTAACCATCCTCTTGGTTTACCTGATAACGGTTATAAACTGCATCACGGGCTTGTTCCCAAGTAACTCCTTCATCATATTTTCCTTTAACGAAACCGTACATTTTGGATGCATATGAATTTTCAGGTAAGCGTTTTCTAGCAATATCTGCCATCCACAGAATTTGATCTTTCTTTGATAAATTTTCGTCAACATAAGATGCCAGCGAGTACATAATGACATAGAATTCTGATATCCACTGTGCATTTTCTCTAGCTGTAGTTTGTATAGGCATTTTTGCCATTTTTAAAGCTACATCTGGTCTGGATGGTGCAAAAAACCCAAAAATCTCTGTGGTTAATTGCGCATCTATCATTTCATAGTAATTGTCATAAATGCTATCTCTTGTGATTTCGGGGTCACTTGTAGCAGGGGGCACTACTCCTTCGAGCATTTTATCAAGCGCTTTTTGATTGGCCACCCATAAAAAATTTTCTTCTTCATGTTTTAAATGTGTTAGCCAACCATCCTTTATTTGTTCACCCGTAAGCATGCTGGTCTTATTGGTGTACAACAAGTGTTGATACATATATTCAATATCCGTATCATCATCTGCTCCCCAAACTTCATCTTCTCCTCTAAAAACAAAATCAATATTTTCTGATAAATCACTTGGTTTTCCATCCGACCAAATGTTGGGTTGGTCAGGTTTTCCCCAATTTTCTCTGGTGTAAAAATCGCCTGTTTTAGTTTCTCCAATATTTCCAACTTTGTCCATTTCGGTTACCAGCCCTGTCCAGTTAGCGATACATTGCCCTAACCAAAAACCATATAATTTATCGGAATAGGTAGCTCTGGAAATTACCTTGTCAGTAGGTTTTGACTCATAGTGTTTATAAACAAGATTACTGTCTTTAATGGCTTCAATCACCTCATTATTTTGATCATTTTTACTGTTGTTACAAGACGTAAATGATAAACAGCATATTAAAGTAAAGGAGAAAAGGGAATAATATTTCATTTATATAATAATAGTGAATTCAATTAATTATTATGAACTCCAATAGATGGAAAACATATACCTAACAAACTAATAGATTAAAATTACACTCGTTTAAATAATAAAACAACTATATTGACTATTACCCTTAGGACAAAGCATTGAAAACATTAAAAGTCAAAGGGGCGTAATTCAATGAGTTTTATAAAAAATAGAAGATCTGTTTTCTTACTTGTTTTTAAATCCATTTATATTAATTACTTCTATTTATATTTGCGTTTGCTCTTTTATTGTCCTCCTTGATTTATGGTTTTTCGATTTGTATATTTACAAAATAGATAATTTCTCCTTATTAGTGCCTAATTTCTACATATTTTAGTTTAAAATAATTTAATATGAGTCCTTTTCATTTAGCCATTCCAGTAACTAATTTAAAATTATGCAGACAGTTTTATGGAGAAGTGTTAGGTTGTCCTGAAGGTAGAAGTGATGAGAAGTGGGTTGATTTTAATCTTTTTGGACAC
Organism: Cyclobacteriaceae bacterium; assembly: GCA_029881895.1. Taxonomy (GTDB): domain Bacteria; phylum Bacteroidota; class Bacteroidia; order Cytophagales; family Cyclobacteriaceae; genus JAOUKH01. Next base: position 6,277 of record JAOULS010000180.1, read on the forward strand.
CAACTTGTTATTCATCAAAAACCAGAATCTTCTACTATTGAAAAACAAATTTCTAACCCTGTAGATGGTCATGATGTTCCTGTTCCTCATTTCGGAGTTGTATTAGAATGGGATAAGTGGCATGAATTTGAAAAACATTTAAAAACTAAAAATATACAATTTGTAATTGAACCCTATATTCGATTTAAAGGTAAAGTAGGTGAACAAGCCACGATGT
>JAOULS010000181.1 GCA_029881895.1 Cyclobacteriaceae bacterium
TACTTTTGAAGTGAATGACATTGGGAGGATTTCTGTTAAAACAGCCAAACCACTATTTTTTGATTCTTATAGAAAAAATAGAATAACTGGATCGGTAATTCTTGTTGATGAATTTACCAACGAGACCGTTGGTGCTGGAATGATAATATAACGGTAACAAAATGTTTGATAAAGCAGAAAAATTAAAAAATGATATTTTAAACGCTACTGTTAATTCTAAAGATGAATTAGAGTTGTTTAGAATAAAATACATTAGTAAAAAAAGCGTGGTGGGGGAGTTGTTCGCTGAGTTAAAGAATATTCCCAACGAAAATAAAAGAGAATTTGGCGCAAAAATTAATGAGGTAAAACAAGCAGCACAGGATAAATTTAAAGCGCTCATCGTTCATTTAGAGAATACAAATGGCGTTGAGAGTAAGGTTGATTTTGATTTAACCCTCCCCCCTTCAAGAAATGAAGAAGGGAGTATTCACCCTATTACAGCTACACGAAATCGTATCGTTGAAATATTTGAACGAATTGGTTTTAATGTTTCTGAAGGGCCTGAGGTTGAAGATGATTGGCACAATTTTACAGCACTAAATTTTCCTGAAAATCATCCTGCGAGAGAAATGCAGGACACCTTTTTTATAGAAAAAAATCCTGATATCGCATTGAGGACTCATACTTCGTCTGTGCAAGTAAGGGTTATGGAAAACAAAAAACCACCTATACGAACATTGTCACCAGGAAGGGTTTTTAGAAATGAAGCCATTTCTGCACGTGCTCACTGTATTTTTCATCAAGTTGAAGGACTGTATGTAGATGAAAATGTGAGTTTTGTAGATTTAAAACAAACGCTTTTACATTTTGCAAAAGAAATGTTTGGCAAAGACACGAAAGTGCGCTACCGACCCTCTTATTTCCCATTTACAGAACCTAGTGCCGAAATTGATATTTCCTGCAACATCTGTAAAGGAAAAGGCTGTAATATTTGTAAATATTCTGGTTGGGTGGAAATCGCTGGCTCTGGAATGGTAGATCCAAATGTGTTGGAAAATTGTGGTATTGACTCAGAAAAATATACTGGTTTTGCTTTCGGAATGGGAATAGAACGAATTGCTATGCTAAAATATCAAATTAATGATTTACGTCTTTTCACAGAAAATGACGTTCGTTTTCTTAAACAATTTAAAACCGTTCAGTAAATGACACTTGATTCGGTAAAAATAATAGGGGTGGTAGGTGCAGGTACTATGGGGCTAGGCATAGCTCAAATTGCTGCATTAGCGGGTTATAACACATTATTATATGATGTTAATAACGAAATGCTCGAAAAAGCGATTCAAATTATCGATGAAAATCTAGAGAAAGGGATTCTTAAAGGAAAAATAACAAAAGAACAAAAAACGGATACACTTGATAGAATAACGGTTATTGATGATATAAACGGATTAATAGCCGATATCGTTATTGAAGCAATCGCTGAACGACTAGACGTAAAGCAGCAGGTATTTGCACAACTAGAAAAAATAAATAGCAGCAATACTATTTTAGCAACGAATACCTCTTCCATCCCTATTACACAGATTGCCTGTAAACTTCAGCACCCAAACCGATTCGTAGGTATGCATTTTTTTAACCCTGCTCATATTATGAAGTTGGTAGAGGTAATTTCCGGAGTTGATACTGATTTTTCTGTTGCCGAATTAATAAAAAAGTTGGCTATTAAATTAGGAAAGACACCCGTTATGGCTAACGATTCTCCTGGGTTTATTGTAAATAGAGTCGCTCGTCATTTTTATTTAGAAGGACTAAAATTAGTGGAAGAAGGTGTGGCTGATTTTGAAAGTATTGATCGACTAGTACAAAGTACTGGCTTTAAAATGGGGCCTTTTCAGTTGATGGATTTAATAGGTGTAGACACCAACTATTCTGTTACTACCTCAATGTTCAACGCTTTTCAGCAAGAGGCTAAGTTTCGTCCTAACAGGATACAAAAACAAAAAGTAGATGCAGGGCATATTGGGCGAAAAAGTGGAAAAGGATTTTATTCATACGAGAGCAATGCATAAAATAAAACACCTATTCAAACTTATATTGTTATTTGGTTTATGGTCATGCGAACCTACTATTGAAGAAGATTTAATTCCCTATAAATCATTTGAGAACATCCAAATCAACCTCACCAACATCCAATACTTTGATCTTACCACAAAAGGGTATATAGAAATAGCAGGAGGAGTAAAAGGAATTATTCTTTATAAAAATTCTAATTCAGAATATACAGCTTATGAAAGAAATTGTTCCTACCTCCCCTATAATAGTTGTGCAAAGGTGGAGATTGATGGTTCGGGCTTGTTCTTAATAGACCCTTGTTGTAACTCTCAGTTTAGTTTTGCGGATGGAATACCAATCGGGGGACCAGCTTCCCTTCCATTAAGACGATACCGAACAATACTTAATGGTAATTATTTAACGATTACAGATGAACCATTATAAAAGCTCTTCGATTATTCTATCCTCAGAGTATCCCTCAGCTTCCGCTTTAAAACTTCTTACAATTCGGTGTCGTAATGTCGGCTTTGCAATGGCCTGAACATCTTCAATGTCTGGAGAATATTTCCCGTTCATCAGTGCATTACATTTTGCTCCTAATACTAAAAATTGTGAGGCTCTTGGTCCTGCTCCCCACTCCAGGTAATCTTTAGCGATTTGTGGTGCTTGGGGTGACTCAGGTCTGGTTTTATGCACTAGTGAAACAGCATATTCTACTACATTATCAGCAACAGGCACCTTTCGTACCAATTGTTGGAAATACTGAATTTGCTCACCCGTTATGATACTGTTTATTTTATTTTTTACGTTACTAGTCGTATTTTTTACTATCTCAAGTTCATTTTCATAACTAGGATAGTCTAACTTAATATTAAACATAAAGCGATCTAGTTGTGCTTCGGGTAATGGATACGTACCCTCCTGTTCAATAGGATTTTGTGTAGCTAATACAAAAAAGGGCTTTTGTAATTCATAATTTTGTCCTGCTAACGTAACCGAATACTCCTGCATTGCTTCCAATAAGGCTGCTTGTGTCTTAGGTGGTGTACGATTTATTTCATCTGCCAAAATAATATTAGAAAATATCGGTCCTTTGATAAATTTAAAATTTCGGTCTTTATCTAGTGTTTCAGCTCCTAAGATGTCTGATGGCATTAAATCAGGAGTGAATTGAATACGACTAAAATCTAAATGAAGCGCAGAAGATAATGAGTGAATGAGCAATGTTTTTGCCAGTCCTGGTACGCCAACCAATAAACTATGCCCTTCGCAAAAGATTGAGGTAAGAAGCAAACGAACCACATCATCCTGCCCCACGATTACTTTTGATATTTCGGCCTTTAAATCCAGATAGGCTTTTTTTAAACCATCTGCAGCCTCCACTTCTGTAGCGTATTGTATCACTTTTTTTTATTTAATAGTAATAAATTTAATCGACTTACTCATGTGTTATTCTAGTATTCCACACAAATCATAATCATTATCAATGCTTATAAATACATCCTGGCGAGCATTTTTGAACCATTTTTGTAAAATTTTAGAATTTTTTTCATTCAAAGCAGCCATCTGTATTTTTTGCCAATCTTGTGCTAGGTTTGCTTCGTGTGGTTTTACTTTCGATTTATAGTATATTATTCTTGCGGCTTCTTTTCCATCATCTGTTCGAAAAGTAATAGGTTTAGAGATTTCTCCTAAATCCATTGAATCAATTGTAAAAAACACAACAGGATCTAAATCTTCTACCGAAATATATGTGCTTCCTGAAGCATCTGAAAAATATCCTCCACTAGAAGATGTCATTCTGTCTTTTGAGTATTCTTTAGCCGCTTTTTCGAAAGGGATACTATCGTTTACGATTTGAATTCTTAAACTGTCTAAATATTCCACGCTTCTACTAATGTCATCTTCTGATGGCTCAGGCTGTAATAAAATATGTCTAGAATTGTACTCATTTCCCCTTCGCTCAATCAGTTCAATAAGATGAAACCCAAATTCTGACTCAACTGGATCGGAAACCTCTCCAGGCTTAAGCGCTAATGCGCCCGCTTCGTATTCAGGCACCATTGCTCCTCTTGGAACAAAGCCAAGCTCTCCTCCAAATCTACCACTTGGTCCTTGCGAATATTCCTTTGCGATTTTCCCAAAATCTTCGCCATTTTGTATTCGTTTTTTTAAATCTAATAGTGTTCTTTTAGCTTCATTTTTTCGTTCTTTTCCAACTTCAGGAATACTTACAATATGACCTACTTCCACTTCGGTGGAAAAAAATGGAATACTGTCTTTCGGTATGTTATTATAAAAACGCTTAATTTCAGCAGGGGTAACTTCAATTCCTGTAGTAATAAACGCTTGCATAGATTGTATAATTAGCTGCTCTTTAACCTGCTCTCTTACATCATCTCTAATATCGCCCATACTTTTACCATAGTACTCTTCAAGACGCTCCTCAGAGCCTCCTGTTTGCTGAATAATCATTCTAATTCTGGAGTCTAAGTTTCTGTTTATTTCATCTTCTGTCACCTCAACAGAATCTATTTCAGCATGAGCAACCATAAGTTTTTGAGTAATTAACTGAGCAAGTATTTCACACTTCATATTTGCGCTAAACTGACCACTAGCTAATGCCTGTTGGTGTGCACCTTCAAGATCAGATTTTAGGATAATGTAATTGTCTACTTTTGCTATTATTTCATCAACCAGTAAACCATTATCATCCTGTGCAATCAGAGCGTTTGATAAAAAAAACAGCCCCACGATTACAAACAAATTATTATTAAAATATCTCAACTTCATTATTTTCTATTGCTTTATTATATACTTGTTGCTCTAGTTGTTTGGCTAGTTCAATTTTTCTTTTATTAATTAATATATCTTTAACTTGATCCTTTACAAATTCCATTGGCGAAATTTCGTCCGAAATTTTATATTCATCCAGTTTTAAATAATAGGTGTTAAGAGAGTCTGATACTTCGGTGAATTTGGTTTGCTTTAAAAATTGAACCTTATTAGGCACTCCCACCAAAGGGGTTCCACTAATAAGTTCTTCAAAATTTATCCACACGGTGTCATTTATTTGATATGCTGTAGCATATGAAAGGCAGTATGCAGTAAGCCTTTCCAATTCTTCCTCTTTACTTGAAACCATTAATTTATTTAAATCTTCTGTTTTAGGAGCTTCGTTTGGGATGCTTATAAATTTTCCACGAATAATATTCTGTTTTAAAATAAAATTATCGATGTTGTCTTCATAATATGCCAGCACCTCTTCATCGGTGACTTCCTTATCTAGATGAGCGTTAATATAATATGACTGATATTCATACCCCATCAAGCTGTATCTGTAATCAAGAATTTTACGTTCAATATCAGCTTCATCAAAATCAATTTTTCCCGATGCTTCCTTTATTAATAACTGTTTCTTTGCCCAATTATCAATGTAACGCTTTACACGGTCTGTACTATCTTCTATTGACATCCCAGTAGGAGCAATACCCTCTAAGTCTTCGGGGTATAGAAATACATCGTGCGCACGAGCAATAGGTGTTTTTTCAACTGTAATTTCAGTTTCTGAATTTTTCATTTTAAAAAACTCACAGCTGAACATTACCAAGCTTAGTATAACAATATATATGAGGTTATTTTTCAAGTTCTTTTATAACGTTTTTAAACACTTTCTTATTTAGTGTTTGTGTGTGTTTATTTTTCAACTCTTTCACCCATTCTTTTTCTAATTTTTCCTGATAGGACGAAATTACAAGACCCTTTGTGTCTTCAAGTTTTTTATATCCCTCTGGTATTATTTCTGAAATATACACTAAATAATTTCTTCCATTCAATTCTTTATTTTGCAAACCCTCCTGCCAGTTGAATTTAGAAAGCACTTCGTTCTTCTCTTTTTCAAAAATACCTTCTTCAATTTGTAAAGTTAAGCTAGAATTTTGGTTGTAACGAGACTCTAAACTATTTTTTGTAGTATTTATTGTATCTCCCGCTTCGATAAGTGATTTTATTTCATTTATTATCGTTACATTTTCCGTATTATAAATCTTTACCCTTGCTCGTTCATTCCATTTATAATTATCCTGATTATCATTAAAAAAACGCTTCAAGCCTATTGTGTCGAGCATTGCTTTTTTCCATATTCTATCATCCATAAGGTTAAAGAGCATTATCCCTTCTTCATACTCATTGACTAACATTTTATATTCAAAATATTTTTCAGATAGATGATCTTTTTCATAATTAACGACAGACGCTTGTTCAAACTCATTGTATAATGTATGTATATATTCTTCTAATGAATTCCCTTTGATTTCTTTTTGGTTATCTTTTACATATTGCGAGAAGTTTGAAAATTTATATTCTTCAGAATTGATTGTAAATAATATAAAATCTTCATCATTAGTGTTGCTCCAATTACCCTTTAGTAATGTCTCA
>JAOULS010000182.1 GCA_029881895.1 Cyclobacteriaceae bacterium
AATGAAGACCGCTTCCTTGATTATTTACATGTTCGATTTGGTGAATGAATCAGCAACCGAAATACTACAAGAAGTAAACCGATTAGAAAACAGTGGAAAACCATTTGTTGGTGTAGGCAATAAAATTGATAAAGCTGATTCTAATATTGTAACAAAGCTAAAAACCAATAGCCACTTTGTATTTATCTCCGCTTCCGAAAAACAATACATTGAAGTACTAAAAGATAAAATTATTGAAATGGTGAACCTCAACACCTTCAAGACAGGTAATACTATTGTTACCAACATCCGCCATTATGAAAACCTACTCCAGACTCGTAATGCATTGAAAGATGTACTTACTGGGCTGGGCAACAACGTTACGGGTGACTTCCTTGCCATGGACATCCGCCAAGCTTTGCACTACTTAGGTGAAATCACTGGAGAGATCACAACAGATGACCTGCTGGATAATATTTTTAGCAAGTTTTGTATTGGGAAGTAAGTTAGTGATTAGTTGTTGGTTGATTGGTATTTAGTCTTTTGGATTTATCGGTACCCAAAAAATTTCGAGTTCTAGAACAAGTCGAGGAAGAAAAGGCGCAGAACGAGAACTATTGTAAAATACCTATTAACTCAAGAACAGATGTAAAACCTGAACCCCATAACAAAACAATTAGTCATCGTTATTTACTAATCTCATTAATGCTTTTCTTTTCTATTTGTGCTTTAACCCAACTTGCAGTATGGCCTAAAGGATCATACCAATAACTTTTGATACCAACTCCTCCACCAGCACTTCTGTATCTTTTAGCAAAGATTAACTCTTTTGACTTTATATTAAATACTACAAATGTGACAGTTCCACATTTACTATATCCATGAAATTGTTCAACAATAAGTGCAGTACCAATTCCATCCAAAGAACTGTTAGGGTAATTTTTAATAATTGACCTAATCGAATCAACAGATAACAATTTCGGTCCTGGAGCTTCATATACGATACTCATGGGTTCAGAAATTTCACCAACCTGAGATTTAGCATATTCGATTTCATCAATGGTTGCCTTATTCTTTAGTATATGCTTGCCCTTACCATCTCCCGAGTCCTTTGTAAGATGTTTTATCCACCACGGCATAATGTTTTGAACAATATCATAAGGGTTAGTAAAATACTGTGATCCTATTAAACTTGTGCTTGAAAAATTAAAGGAATACCAATGAATGTTTTCCGCCATTTCTACATCCACATATGGGTAGTTTCCAAATAAAATCTCTTCAGACCGTTGACATTGTGACCAAGAATTAGAAATTGATGCTATAAGACAAATAATGATACTTACTATTTTCATATTAATAGAATTTTCACAATTAATCAATAATTTATTTAATGCAATATAAAAATAAACCTTCGTTTTGCCATGTTTTACTCATAATTTAACACATGAGCAACATAGATACTACAATTAATTTAAAGACAAAGAAGTTAAAATCAGGAAAATTCTCCTATTACCTTCATATTTATCATCCTTTAAACAGAAAAAGGCAGAAACTATGAATTGAAAACAAAAATTAAGTAGTAATTACACATATATTAAACTATTTTTGATTAATTATTGTAATATATAATGAATTATGTTCGAGTATGATCCTGTTAAAAGTGAATACAACAAAAATAAACATGAAATAGATTTTAATAAGGCTACTCAACTTTGGAATGACCCTAATAGAATCATTATCCAGGCAAGAACTACAGGCGAACCAAGGTTATTATTAATAGCAAAATTAGTCAATGTTCATTGGTCTGCTATTTATACTTTAAGAAAAGATAAAATTAGAATTATTTCAGTCAGAAAATCCAGAAAAAATGAAAGAGAAATTTATAACCGCTTCTGAGTTTGATGAAAAATTTGATGACAGTAAGGATATTGTTGAATTCTTAGATTTAAAAAGCATTAAAAAACCAGGTAACGAGCCTAAACGAGTTAGCGTTGATTTTCCATCATGGATGGTTCATGAATTAGACAAGGTTTCTAAACGATTAGGAGTTACAAGACAGAGTGTGATAAAAGTGTTTATTTCAGAAAAATTAAAAGAAGATAGCTTGTAATGCATTTATAGGTCTTATATTAACCGCATTATGCAATAGAGAATCTATTACACCCGGGAGTACTTGATAATTAATTTTAACACTTTTAACCATATTTCTTCCTACTTTCTTTCTTGATAAAGAAAGTAGGCAAAGAAATCAAGCCTGCCTGCACGTAGCCGTTACGGCAAAGGTAGGACTGTGAGAAAATAGGTTAAAATTTGCTTTAAACCCCTAAAATTCAAAAACTCAACGTCTTACAGACGTCTCAAACAGTTTGAATTTTCACGTGGTTTCTTACAAATTTCTTAACACAATTTTCTCAAGGTCGAAGAACGCAAACCCCAATTTTGCTGAAAATCATTGAGCTTTGAGGTTCTGGCACTTGCTATTTTACATATCAAACTATCATTACAAGCTATTAAAGGGTGTTTTTACTAGAAAATAATTTTCAAGGATAGCCTAGATATTTTATATTATATCAATGACTTCGGAAAGCCCACTAGCTGAAGATTTCTAGATATTTTTACTACCAAACACTTACTCCCTTCCCTGAAAATACACCAACAAAATTAATCTTAACTCCCCTATATCAACTGGTATAAACAACCTATTCAGGAGTGATTTTCAAAACAAAAACCACTGTCCTTTTACGAATTCATTTTGATAAATTTCCTCATCAAAACGATAGTAGCGAGCTGGCTTGTGTGCTACTCCTTCTTCATATTCATCTAGTGGCGTGATAAATTTTTTACTTTGGATGCGTTTACGGAAATTTCTTTTATCTAATTCGCTCCCTACTATTGATTCGTATAGTCCTTGGAGTTGACGCAAGGTGAACTTTTCGGGCAGCAAATTAAAAGCAACAATTGGTTCATGGCGTATTTTATCTCTTAAAATACTCCAAGCTGTATTTGCAATTTTATTATGGTCGAAAGCCAATTGTTTTTTTTGTTCAATAGGTTGCCAAAGTACCTGCTCTGCAAAAGAACTTGGTTTCAATTCAAAATCTTCAATCTTTATTAAAGAAAAATAAGCCGTAGTAAATACACGCTCCTCTGGATGGTCACGTATAGTATTAATCCACTCAATATCAATGGGGTCTTTAATTCTATCCAAATCACCAAATGTTCTAAATTGTTCTAGATAAATATTCTTAAGACCAGTTAAATCATCTAAGACTCTAATTGCTGCTTCATCTAAACTTTCTCGCAAATTCACTAAGTTACCTGGAAGTGCATATACCTCCTGCCCCTCTTGTTTTCTCTTTATTAGCAAAACTCTTATCAACTCTCCATCAAATCCAAAAACTACACAGTCTACTGAAATATGAGGATTATAGTTGAATTTTTTCTGTGTCATAAACAAATGTAAAAAATAATCTTGACTTAGTGTATATATTACACTATCTTTGTGTTTCACATTTCAATTATGTCAAATCAAATCAAACGTATAGCAGTATTTACATCGGGAGGTGATGCCCCAGGCATGAATGCTGCACTTCGAGCAGTAGTAAGAGCAAGTATCTTCTACAATATTGAAGTGTTTGGTATATACCGTGGGTATGAAGGGATGATTGATGGAGATTTTGAACAACTAGATGTTAGATCAGTTGCCAACATTCTCCAAAGAGGAGGAACAGTTCTAAAGTCAGCTAGAAGTGATGAGTTTAGAACTAAAGAAGGTAGATTAAAAGCTTACGAAAATTTAAAAAAACATAACATTGATGGATTAATAGCCATTGGTGGAGATGGATCTTTCACAGGACTTCATAAGCTCTATGAAGAGTATAAAATACCAGGTATATGTGTGCCAGGAACAATAGATAACGACATTGCTGGCACTGACTATACTATAGGATATGATACTGCCACTAATACCGCTGTAGAAGCCATTGATAAAATTCGGGATACAGCACTTTCCCACAACAGATTGTTTTTTATTGAAGTAATGGGAAGAGACTCTGGGTATATCGCTATTAATAGTGGTATTGCTGGAGGTGCTGTTGCAATTATCATTCCCGAACAGGAAACTTCTATTGATGAGTTAGTTGAAAAAATTAACAGAGGTGCAGACAAAAGAAAAACATCAAGTTTAGTTGTAGTTGCGGAAGGTGGAAAGTCTGGATCAGCAATGGAAATTGCTGAAAAAGTAAATGAAAAATCTTCTTACTTTGAAACGAAAGTCACTATTCTAGGGCACTTACAACGAGGAGGGTCTCCTACCTATTTTGACAGAGTATTAGCAAGCAAAATGGGAATTGCTGCTGTAGAATTTCTGAACGATGGAAAGACGGACAGCATGGTGGGTATTGTAAATAATAAAATGGTATGCAACAAGTTTGATGACATTATGAATCAGCCACATGCCATCGATGAAGAAAGTTTACGTATAGCTAAAATTCTTTCGATATGATATTAATTGGAACAAGTGGCTCAACGAAATGTGATTGGCAACTCATAAAAGAGAAAAAGCCTTTTCTTAAAGTAAGTAGTAAAGGCATCAATCCTTTTTTCCATAATGACACTACAATTTCCAAACACATATCATCCATAAAAGAACTTCAAGATCATATTGAAGATATTGATGTTGTGTTTTTCTATGGCGCAGGTTGCTCAAACAAAGGACTAAAGAATATCATTAATCGCGGGCTCTCATCTGTTTTTAAGCGATCCAACTTATACATCAATCATGATATTGTAGCTGCGGCTTTTGCTACATACGAAGGTGTTCCAAATATTACAGGACTAATAGGAACAGGTGCGAATTCTTGCTCTTTTGATGGAGATATTGTACGACAGGAAATAACAGGAATCGATTATATTCTTGGTGGTGAAGGAAGTGGTGCATACTTAGGTAAAAAGTTAATAAAAGACTATTTATACCATAAGCTTCCTGAAGAAATTAAAATTGATTTCGAAACAAATTTTAACTTAAATAGAGATTCTCTTTTGGAGAATGTATATAAAAAACCAGATGCTAATGTGTTTTTAGCATCTTTTGTTCCCTTTATTCAAGAACGTCAGAAACATTCCTATCTCAGGAGTATGATAAAAGAAAGTTTGACTAAATATATGGATTTATATATCTGTTCTTTTAGAAATTATTCTAAAATAAAGACTCATTTTGTTGGTTCAATTCCCTATTTTTTTAAAAATATTTTAGCTGAAGTGGCTAAAGAAAAGGACATAATTTTAGGGAATATTATTAAAGAGCCTATTGAACCTCTTGTAGAATACCATATCAATAAATATTATAAGTTATGATAAAAGTTACCATAGGTATTGATATTGGAGGCACAGGGACCAAATTTGGTCTAGTGGATGTTGATGGTAATGTCCTTTTTCAAGGTGCTATATCTACTCAAACCCATGAAAAATTTAACGATTACATTTCTGAGTTAGCCAATGAAGTTAAAAAAGGAATTGATCCTGAAAAACATCAATTAATTGGTATTGGTGCAGGTGCTCCTAATGGCAATATTTATCGTGGTACTATAGAAGATGCACCTAATTTGAGGTGGAGAGGTATTTTGCCATTGGCAAAATCACTCGAAGACATATTTAATGTCCCTACAGTGGTAACAAACGATGCTAATGCAGCTGCCGTAGGAGAAATGATTTTTGGCGGAGCCAAAAACATGAAAGATTTTATAGTAATTACCTTGGGAACAGGTCTTGGAGGTGGAATTGTAACCAACGGACAACTGGTAAATGGATATGATGGATTTGCTGGAGAACTTGGTCACTTATCCATACATCATGGACAGGGAAGGTTTTGTGGGTGTGGCAAAAGAGGGTGCTTGGAAACCTATGTTTCTGCAACAGGCATAAAAAGAACTGTATACAAGCTATTAGCTGACTATTTAGAAGATAGTGAACTTCGAGGGATAAGTTTTCATAATTTATCCACTAAAATGATAACAGAAGTAGCTAACAGAGGAGATATTATTGCTAAGAAAGCATTTGAATATACTGGAAGGATATTGGGCACAAAACTAGCTGACACTGTACATCATACCAATCCAGAAGCCATATTCATTTTTGGTGGTCTCTCACTTGCTGGGGATTTAATATTTAAGCCAACGATAGAGCATCTAGAGAAAAATTTAATGTCTTTTTATAAAGGCAAAGTAAAAATATTGCCTTCGAGTTTACAAAACCAAAGTGCACCAATAATTGGTGCTAGTAGTTTGGTTTGGGATAAATTGATGAAGGAGAAAGATCAGTTGTTTGTTTAATTCGTCAACTCTACTTACACACGATGATCATTTTTTGATCATCGTGTTGTAGGGTTGTAGTTGAGAATTTTTC
>JAOULS010000183.1 GCA_029881895.1 Cyclobacteriaceae bacterium
AATTTACGTAGTATCCAAACACGTTGAAGTTCTTCTTTATCCAATAGTAAATCTTCTCTTCGAGTACCAGAAGCAGGAACATCAATAGCAGGATAAACCCGTTTGTTAGATAGTTTTCTATCCAACTGAAGTTCCATGTTACCTGTTCCTTTAAATTCTTCAAAGATTACTTCATCCATTTTAGAGCCTGTCTCAATAAGAGCAGTTGCAATAATGGTTAATGAGCCTCCGTTTTCAACGTTACGGGCAGCACCAAAGAAACGCTTAGGTTTGTGCAGCGCATTCGCATCTACACCACCTGATAATATTTTACCCGATGAAGGAACAACAGTATTGTGTGCTCTCGCCAAACGCGTAATAGAGTCTAACAAAATCACCACATCATGCCCACATTCCACCATCCTTTTTGCCTTTTCTAGCACAAGGTTAGACACTTTCACATGTTTCTCCGCCTGCTCATCGAATGTAGATGCAATTACTTCTGCTTTTACACTTCTTGCCATATCCGTTACCTCTTCAGGTCGCTCGTCAATAAGTAAAATCATTAAGTAACATTCAGGATGATTCTCTGCTATTGCATTGGCAAGGTTTTTCAAAAGAACTGTTTTACCAGTTTTTGGCTGTGCTACAATCATACCTCTTTGTCCCTTCCCAATTGGGGCAAATAAATCAACAATCCGTGTTGAATAGTTAGAGGGTTTAGAGCTTAAATTTAGTTTTTCCTCAGGAAATAAAGGAGTTAAATATTCAAAGGCTACTCTGTCCCTAATTTCTTCTGTTGTTTTTCCATTTACTGTTTCGACACGTAAAAGTGCAAAATATTTTTCACCTTCTTTAGGAGGACGAATTTGACCTTTTACGTTATCACCTGTTTTTAACCCAAATAATTTTATTTGTGAAGGTGATACATATATATCGTCTGGACTTGCTACATAATTATAATCCGATGATCGAAGAAAACCATACCCATCTTGCATAATTTCCAATACCCCTTCGTTAGAAATAGTGCCATCAAAATCTTTTATGTTACTCTCTTTTCTTTTAGGACGCTCTTCCCTTTTATAAGGCTTTCTTCTTTCTCTACTTTCATCTCCTGACTTTTCAGGAGTATTAGTATCTTTTGTAGTCTCAGGTTCTTTTGTGACTTCAGGTTTTCTTGCAACTTCGGGTTTTCTTGCTGTATCTTTAACAACAGTATCTTTTTTAGTATCATCAGCCGATATACTAGACTCATCTAATTCTATATTAAATGTTTCAAGAAGTTCTTGAGAGCTCAATTCTTTTTCCTTTCTCTTTTCAGGAGAAGGTTTTTCTTCTTTTTTCACGTTTTCTCTCTTAACACGTGGCTTTCTCCTTGGCTCATCTTTAGTATTCTCTTCCTTCTTTTTTGCAGGAAGTTCACTTTCAGGAGTGATGGCTTGTTGATCTAATATCTTGTAAATTAAATCCTGTTTGCTGAGTTTTTTGTAGTTTGAAATGCCCAACTGTTCAGCTATTTCTTTCAATTCCGAAAGAAGCCTAACGTTTAATTCTTCAATTTTGTACATAAAAAGTTAAGGTGTAATTATATTAATTTTAAATAAGGTTGTGTCTTTTGAATTTCTTCTATTGCGAAATGCAATTCTCCGGTTTGGAATAAGTATGTGCGCTATAATTAGATTGATTAGTTAGAAATGACTTTGGAAAGACCTAGTAGCCATCACTTGACTATGCAAGTATAGACTTAGAAATAACAATAAACAAATAAATGTCTTTTTTTATATCATTTAAAAGAAAGATGACCCGTTTTGGTGCTGTTTTCGACATAAATTAATTTATTTTTGCAACTCTTTAAACAGAATTTTATGTTAGAAATTACTCAAATACGAAATAATACCGATCAAGTTATTACAGGGCTACAAAAAAGAGGAATCAAAGATGCTCTAAACGTGATTGAACAAGTCCTAGAAGTGGACGATAAAAGAAAAGAAGTTCAAGGGAAGCATGACCGAACTCTTGCAGCGTCTAATCAACTCGCAAAACAAATTGGTCAACTCATGAAAGAGGGGAAAAAGGATGAGGCAGAAATAATAAAGAAAAAAACGGCCGTTCTGAAAGCCGAAAGCAAGGCTTTAGGAGAAACGCTTGGCAACCTTGAAGATGAACAAAAACAACTGCTTTATGCTATTCCTAACATTCCTAACAAAGATGTACCTGAAGGAAAAGGTGCAAATGATAATGTTGTGATACATGAGTATGGAGACACTCCACAGCTATACGTAGATGCCAAGCCTCACTGGGACTTAATAAAGGAATATGACATTATTGACTTTGATTTAGGAAACAAAGTAACAGGAGCAGGCTTCCCATTCTACAAAGGAAAAGGCGCCCGACTACAACGAGCAATGGTCAATTTTTTCTTAGACGAAGCTCAAAAAGCAGGCTATAACGAAGTCCAACCACCCATTATGATTAATGAAAAGTCAGGATATGGAACGGGTCAATTGCCCGATAAAGAAGGACAAATGTATCATGCCACAAATGATGACTTATACCTTATCCCAACTGCCGAAGTACCCATCACCAATATGTATAGAGATGTAATCTTGGACGAAAAAGAACTTCCTAAAAAACATGTTGGCTTCACCCCTTGCTTTAGACGAGAAGCAGGATCATGGGGAGCGCACGTTCGTGGACTGAATCGCTTACATCAATTTGATAAAGTAGAAATCGTTCAAGTACACCATCCAGAAGACTCTTATTCAGCTCTGAAAGACATGTGTGAACATGTACAAGGACTATTAGAAAAATTAGAATTACAATATCGAGTACTTAACTTATGTGGAGGCGACATGGGCTTCACCTCTGCCCAAACTTATGACATGGAAGTATATTCTGCCGCACAAGAAAAATGGCTTGAGGTAAGTTCAGTAAGTAATTTCGAAACTTATCAAGCAAACCGATTGAAACTACGATATAGAGGAGATGACAAAAAAACACAACTCCTACATACGCTCAACGGAAGTGCACTTGCATTACCAAGAGTGCTTGCTGCAATTTTAGAAAACAACCAAACTGCTGAAGGAATAAAAATACCCGAAGTTCTTGTACCCTACACAGGATTTGAATGGATAAATTAATGTTTTAACTGTTTTTAATGCTTTTTATTAAATAAGGTAGGAGAAGTAGAAATTTCAAACTATATTATAATCCACAAATAAAATATATCTATGAAAACGAACATTCTTGCCCTCCTATTTATCAGTTTGATGATTTTTTCCTGCTCCACCGCTGAAAAAGAGAAGGAAACAAACTTACTATATCCTACTACTGCAAAAGTAGATAGCGTTGATACTTACTTCGGCACTGATGTTCCTGACCCCTACCGCTGGTTAGAAAATGACAACTCCGCACAAACGGCTCAATGGGTAAATGAGCAAAATAAAGTAACACATGGCTATCTTGAACATATCCCATTCCGAGAAAAAATTAAAGAGCGGTTAGAAAAATTGTTCAATTATGAACGCGTTTCAGCACCTACAAAAAATGGAGACTATGAATATTTTTATAAAAATGATGGCCTGCAAAATCAGTCTGTTCTATATAGAAAGAAAATAGGAGGAGATTCTATCGAAGTTTTTCTTGACCCTAATAAATTTTCAGATGATGGAACAATCTCTCTAGCAAGTCGAAATTTTACTGATGATGGGTCGCTTTTTGGATATATGATATCCGTTGGAGGTTCCGACTGGAGAAAAGCATTGGTGATGAATACGGAAACTAAAAAAATTGTTGAAGATACGCTTCATAATATAAAATTCAGTGGTATATCATGGAAAGGGAACGAGGGGTTTTATTATAGCTCTTATGATAAACCAAAAGAAGGAAGTGCCCTTTCTGCAAAAACGCAAATTCACAAATTATATTACCACAAGCTAGGTACTCCGCAAGCGGAAGACCCCTTGATTTTTGGAGGAGAAAAACAGCCCTATCGTTACATAGGGGGACGTGTAACCGAAGACAATCAGTATTTAGTAATTTCAGCAGCTAAAAGTACAAGTGGAAATGTACTTTTCATTCAAGATATAACAAGTGATAATAATGCGATCGTGCAAATAGATAGCGATATGGCTACAGAAGAGCATGTTTTGTTTACAGAAGAAGATAGAGTAGTGATTGAAACAAATTTAGATGCACCAAATAAGCGTATTGTAGAAACAACCATTCAAGACCCTACCACCGAAACGTGGAAAAATTTAATTCCTGAAACAGAAAATGTGCTTAATACTAGTACAGGAGGTGGGTATATCTTTGCAAGGTACCTTAAAGATGCTAAAACCGTTATCGAGCAATATGACACAAAAGGGGTGTTTGTTCGAGAGGTAGAACTACCCGCTATCGGTACTGCCTATGGTTTCGGGTCTAAAAAAGAAGAGAACGAATTATATTATACATTCACTTCATTCACATACCCCAGCACCATTTTTAAATACGATATGAAAACGGGAGCGTCCAAACTTTATGAAAAGCCTGATATTGACTTCAACCCTGATGATTATGAAACCAAACAAGTATTCTATGAAAGTAAAGATGGCACTAAAATACCCATGTTTATTGTCCATAAGAAAGGAATTGAATTAAACGGAAAAACGCCAACATACCTGTATGCGTACGGAGGGTTTAACATTAGTTTACGGCCTAGTTTTAGTACATCGAGGATCGTTTGGCTAGAAAATGGAGGTATTTATGCTCAACCAAATATTAGAGGCGGTGGGGAATATGGAGAAGAATGGCACAAAGCAGGAACAAAAATGCAAAAACAAAACGTTTTTGATGATTTTATCGCAGCAGGAGAATACCTCATTAACAATAACTACACTTCAAATAATTACCTCGCTATAGCGGGTGGTTCCAATGGTGGTCTATTGGTTGGAGCTACCATGACACAACGTCCCGATTTGGCTAAAGTAGCATTCCCTGCCGTTGGTGTAATGGACATGTTACGCTATCATCAATTTACTGCAGGTGCAGGATGGGCGTATGATTATGGCACAGCCGATGAATCCAAAGAAATGTTTGAATACCTAAAAGGGTACTCTCCTGTACACAATCTAAAACCAAACGTAGAATATCCCGCTACTATGGTCACTACTGCCGATCATGATGACCGAGTAGTACCTGCACATTCATTTAAATTTGCCGCCACCTTACAAGAAAATCATGTAGGAAACAATCCTGTTTTGATTCGCATAGAAACCGATGCAGGTCATGGTGCTGGCACTCCTATATCAAAGACTATTGAACAACAGGCCGATCTATATGCATTTGCATGGTACAACATGGGGATAGTTCCTGAAATGACGAAGATAGAGTTTTAAAGAATCAACTAAAACAGCATTCAATTATATCGAATGAAGATCAGAAAAGGAACAAAAAAAGACATCCCCAGAGCATTGGAGTTAATAATTGAATTGGCTTCGTATGAGAAATCAGAAGGCAAAGTGATGACTACTGTCGAAAGTATGGAAGAAGATGCTTTTGGTGCTACCCCTATATTCGAATTTTATGTTGCAGAAAATAGTGAAAGTATTATTGGTTTAGCCTTGTTTTATTATAGGTATTCTACTTGGAAAGGGCGTAGGTTATACTTAGAGGATTTAGTAGTCACTAAAAAAGAGAGAGGAAAGAGCATAGGAAAGCTGTTATTAAACGAACTAATTACCCATGCAAAACACCATAATTGTTCTGGCATATCATGGCAAGTGCTAGATTGGAACGAATCTGCTATTCAATTTTATAAAAAAACCTACAACGCCTCCATAGATGGAGAATGGTTGAATTGTTCTATAGAGACGTAATTAAACAGATTCTAGTAATGTTCTAAAGGCTACATGCTTATCTTTATAACGTAATAAAAGATCCTGCTGTAGCTTGGGTGCATGATTTTGAAGGTAATTATCAATATCAGCAATTGATTTTGCAAAGTACTGAATCGAATAGGATGGATTATCCCCTTCTTGCTGACTCAATACTTTGAAAATTTTGTGATCCACAAAAAATCCCGTATCCAGAACTTCAGGAACGTGTGTTTTCTTCATCCACGCTAGCCAGTCTTGTTCTACCCCTTTATCTATTCCTATTGTTACATTATATAATATCATAATACGACCTTTAAATTGTAAGACGAAGATAATTGAATAGATTGAAAACACCGAATCAAATTATAATAGATGATTACTTATACATCTTTCATCAATTTAACCCGAATTATTCAATAACACTTCTATTACGGTCTTAACTCGCTTAAAATCAGTCGCTTCACTTTGTTATGCTTCTCACCATAGCGGTGC
>JAOULS010000184.1 GCA_029881895.1 Cyclobacteriaceae bacterium
AATGTAAAGGGTTATTATATCATTTTTATACAACAAACTGATGTAGAACTACTTGTGTAATAAAATCAACAAAAATGAAGTTTTTTCAAAAAACTAGCTTTCTTCATTAAAAAACAGGGTATAAAAGTGCTGTTGGCTCTTTTCGTCATACCCTTTCTGGATTTTGTCACTATTCCCATGCACATACACGTGAAAATTTTTATCCAACTTTATGACTGATCGAATACCTTTTTTGGAATGTTTTACTGCTGGGGCAGAAATATCAAACTCGTCAAACACAGGAACTTTCTTTTCTTCGGCATACTGCTCTTTATATTCTTCGAATGACGAAATGATTTCAGGCGCCTGCATTACTTTCTCTTCAAACTCTCTAATATTGAATTGATCATTGCTATTAAAATATTCTACGGAGTTGTTAATAATTTCCAATTGATCAACTTTAGCGGCTTCAGAAAAAGTGTCCTCAACAAATTCTTTACATAAATTAATGTAGTTCTTCGTATGATAAAAGGTGTTTTCGCAGGGTTTTAGGTTTAGGAAATCATCTTTCCAGTACTGCGCCTCATCGCCTTTGGTGTTTGTAGCATCTATGATGGCTACTTTATACCCATCTTCTTTTTCAGTATTAAAAATCAAGCACCCTTTGTCGAGTTTATTAATATTAATTCCTTCTTGTTTCTCAATAGCATAGTCTCCTTTATCTGGATATACTTTTAAATAGGTTTCTTTATTTTCGGATTTAAATATACCAATGGCATCACATATTTCATCCTCAATAATACACTCTTCAAAAAAGCAAACATATAATTCTCCGCTTTTTATCATGGGGTGCGTAGAGCAGTCGTATAGGTGCTTTGCAATATGTATTGATTGTAAATACAAACTATCAGGATCGTTAAATATAGAGGAGGCATAACTATAAATTTCATTTAATGAAATGTCTGAACTATGGTCGAATTGATAAAATGTATCGGGTTTAAACGGTTTTAAAAAATAGCGATTCAATAGTGTCTTAATATCGTCATCTACTTTGGTTTCACTTTTCGATGTTTTTATTCCTTCTTCATCCGATTTGTTCCCTACGTGGTGTACAATTAGTTGTTGAAGAGTACTGTCTTTAAAATTGAGCATAGCCTTTTGTTTTGTGCTCAAATATCTGAATTGATTGTGAAAGTTTAGCGAAAAAGCTTCATTTTCACTCCTTCGGCTTGTGATAGAAGAATAGTGTACTCTGAAATGGTGTGTATGCGATAGGGGATAGTGAAATTTGTTGATTTATTGACTAGTAGCAGATGATCCGACTGTAATGACCATTCGTATAGAACTTCCTGCGGTTGATTGTTTTTGTTGGTGATAATCTTTGCTGTATTGTCTGCATAAAAAAGGATGTCACCTTTTAGCTCTCCAATGAGTGTTTCATTTTCATACATCGTGATTTCCATTTCCCAAGTCCCCGAAATATCGTCTTGTTGAACAAATGGTTTTTCACACGAAACTATTATCACACTTACAGCCAATAAATATCGTAATCGCATACTATTATTATATTTCAATTGATAACGAAACTTTTATAAAAAGATTGTCAGCCATCATTATTTATTATACCATGCCGCTTTTTTATACGCCTCTGTTTTAGAGGCTGCTTCTCTGTTTTTCATAATAAAATGATGCTTATCAAGTTTTCTACTTCTATAACCCATTAAGTGAAATATTTTTTTTGTGAAAAAACGAGCGATCGTTCTATTAACCAACAGCGTATCATGAGTATCAGATGCCCATCTTACCCCAGGCAAGAAGTGAAGAATTCTATCAAAATGTATTCTTCGTAAAACACTCGATAAATGAAGATAAACAGATCGTATTCTACGGATAGCAAAGAACCCATCATCTCCCTGATTCTGATAAAGGGGCATAAATATTCTTCCCTTCTTTTTTGCCCGTAAAGTTTTACCATTACTGGTGGCAATTGTCTGGTTTTTAGCTACTAATTGAAAATTATCGAACCCTGCTTTCATTTCAAAGGCATCATCTTTTTTGATGGTGTGCTTATAGTAAATTTCAAAGATATCGCGTGACTCAACCGTCTGGCTATTTAGTATGTTATAATACCGATCTATATCTACTTTATCTTTATTGATGCAACCAGTAAAATACAACGAGAGGTAAATAAAAGCAACATGATAGTCAATAGACTCTGGTTGTGTGTGATGCCCACTTTCAAAGCCAAAAGATACATATCCTAATTCGTTTATATAACTTAATAAAGGTCCATCAAGGTATTCTTCAAGACCTAAAATAATAGGCGCAGGATATTGCACCACAAACTTTCTATTTAGAAGGCTATCGTTAACCGTAAGAAATGGAATTGTTCGACTAGAGGTCGTATGTAAATCCATAAAATAGAAAGGGCCATTTTCAGTATTGATAATTTGCCAAATGGTGTTGTAGATATCTGCCATTTGCTCAATGTCTTTATTTTCCGTTTCTAATGTCCCATTTTTCAACTTTTTCAATCTGTCAGTAGTCCACAGCCTATTCAGATCCTGTTTGTGATATCGTTCTCCACGTTCGAGTGCCCATAGATTCCCACTAATGGCATAAATGGTTCCTTTGATAAAGGCTTCTTTATTTTGCCACTCTTGAACAACCTGATGTAATGCAGAAACCCCTGCGGGTTCATTACCATGGATACCTCCAAAAAAAACAATGGTAGGGCCAGACTGTTGCCCTTTTATACACCCAATTATTCTATCCGCATGTCTATTAATTTCTATCCCTTCGCTATCTACCTTATCCATTGTCGAATTTTATTATATCCTTTATCGTGATTATGCCTACCAATTGTTTTTTTCGAATTACAGGCAAACAGCCTATCTCATTTTTTTTCATAAGCTGAATGGCTTCAGTTATTTCCATTTTAGTAGTTGTCGTGAATAATGTTTTTGTCATAATCTCCGACACAAGACCTCCACTCTCTTTTTGTTTTTTCAGGTGCGTCCAAGTAAGTAAGCCACATAATTCACCTCTATTATTTTCTACTGGTAGGTGATGAATGTTTTTCCAGAGCATTATGCTCGTTGCCAATGAGGATAAATCATTTTCATTAACGGTAAAAAGTTGTGTGGACATCACATGTCCCACTTGGTGAGCTGTTTCGTTCGTATTTGATTTGCTTTTTATGGAAGGCCATTCATGTACAGGAATATTTTCATTTTTATGCATTGTTTTTGTTAAACTCAGGAGTGCATCATCTTGTTTCATTGATTTCCGTAGCTGGCGATAGTTTTTTACTTTCCACTGTGATCCGGTAAATCCATTGGCTCGTTTCTCTATTATAGTTAATAATCGCTCAATATCTTTTTTATCGATTGATGTTTTTTCTAACCCTGAATATGCTAAAGGAAGTAGTTCCTTAGTGATAATCTCTTGAACGGGCAGACAGTCATCATTCCATTTTAACAGTGATTCTTTTCCTGATCTGGCCGCTTTAATAAAATTAGATTTAGCATCCTTAAAATCCATACAACTTGGCATATCATCGAATCGGGAAGGTCTGCCCATCATTAATCCTACCCAAAAAGCAAAATTGGCCATCTCATCTTTTACGGATGGCCCTGACGGAATGTATCGGTTCTCGATGCGCAAGTGTGCCTTGTTCCCGTCAGAGCCATAACAAGGTCTGTTCCAACGATAAACAGTGCCATTATGTAAATTAAGAGCTTGTAGTTTTGGTAATTTTCCCTCTTTAAGTGTAGAAAGAGCATCGTTTTCAATCTCTCTAGACAATATCACTTGATGCATCGCGATATCGTTTTTAAAAATATCAGCAGCAGTGCCAGTAGCCCAAGCATCACTAAAATTTACACGTGCCTCTTGATTTTTTAAAGAATGAGTAGTGTTTCGTATATCAATACTTTGTCGGAACAACGCTATGCGTGTTTCGCTCCACAACTCCTGACCTAGCAATAATGGAGAATTGGTGCTCACGCCTAGTACGGGGCCTGTTATTGCCTGGGACCAATTATAACTAGCAATAAAATCTTTCGGAGCAATTTGTAAATGCATTTGAAAGCTCGTATTACATGCCTCAAACAATACAGAGTCATGAATAAGTGATAATTCATCCACCCCTCTTATGTTTAATTCAAAATCAGTACCTCGAAGTTGGCGGATCATACTATTAAGCTCCCAATACCTTGGGTGGGGGGTCATGTAATCGAAATGAAGTTCGTTTTTACTAATAGTGGGAAGAATTCCTGTAAGCAGAATTTTAGCCTCACTTTTTTTAGCTGCTTTTTTAGCTTTTGAAAGTAAATACATCAATTGACTTTCCATTTGAGAAAAACAGTCCTTTGTTAATTCTTTTGGATCAAGGTTAATTTCAAGATTGTAAAGCGCCAATTCTGTTGTAAAATGAGGGTCATCAATGGTTTTCAGTATTTCTAATGCCTTCGTTGAAGGTCTCCAGTTTTTATTCACTAAGCAAAATTCTTGCTCGGCACCAATGCGAGTAATGTCACTCTCTATTAAATCTTTCTCTAGCATTATGTCCAATGCAGAGATATCATTTAACAAACTTTTGATAAACGCAGCACGTGCTTGATTGTCAATATTCGTATTTATACTTTGCTCTCCCATTTGTTTGAGCTAAAATAGTATATACCGAACTATAAAAACATGGTTAAAAATCATGTTTTTATATGCTTTTGAGCATTTAATGGCATATAAACACGAAGAAGAGCCAAAAGGATGGTTTTTATCTTCTTGAAACATGATGAAATAATAATCAAAATATTTTTTATTAATACGATTAGTACTATATTCGTAATACGAATCGTATTAAATATGAAAAATAATAACCCCATAAAAACCACCTCTTTAGACTATGCCATCTTAGGGCTAGTACATCAACAACCGATGTCGGGTTATGGCATTCGCAAAGAATTCGAGCTAACTGCAATAGGAAACTATAGCTCTAGCCCTGGTGCGATTTATCCTGCTTTAAAAAGGTTGGGAAAATTTGAATTAGTTCAGAATCGTCCAGACAAAGAAGATGGGAAAAATAAATTTTACTGTACCAATTTAGGAAAAGAGGTTTTAATAGAATGGGTGAGCCAGCCGTTAACGCTAAAAGACGTTGCACAAATAATGGACGAACTTTTACTTCGTTTTAGTTTTATGGATGCACTCGTGGGAAAAGAAAAAGCGCTTTTATTTCTCACGTCATTTCGAGATTTATCAAAAGCATACTTGAAAGAAATACAAGAATACCATCATAATCAATATGACTCCCTTCCCTTGCATGGTCGGCTCGCATTAGAATATGGAATTGAAACGTATAAAACCACCTATAAATGGTGTAAAAATGCAATCACAGTAATCACAAAAAACACATCGTTATGAAACAAAACATATATTTGAAATTTGCAATTGGAGCAATACTGCTAGAAGTTCTATTTCGTTTTATGAATTTCGTTTTAGGATTACCAGCCGGAGAAGGGTTAACGATATGGAATTTTCTTGCTAATTTTTTGATTGCGGCTACTCTTGGTTATTATATCCTCCACTCTAATGTTAAAGGGTATCAGCTTAGTCTTTTTGTCTTTATCCTCTACTTTTTGATTGGGCATTTCAATATATTAATAGAGGCCTATATTTTTAATGTTACGGATAGAGCTGAAACTACACTTCACATTCTTGAAGGTCTTTTGGTAGCTATAACCTTTTCTCCTATTTATGTTTATCTTTTTAAAGAAAATACCATCTCAATAACGCTAAGTTTTACTGCCCGATCAATACTAAGCTGGACATGGAGAATAATTCTAGGAAACTTTATATACATCATTTTCTATATCATAGCTGGATTAATCCTAACCACAATATATCCAGAGCTATTACAGTTTTATGAAGGAAAAATGCCTTCTATCGACTTAATTATTAAAACACAGCTGCTTTTAAGAGGTTTTATTTTTGTTGCTGTAGCCATTTTAATAGTAAGAACATTACACCTCTCACTTCTCAAAAAAGCTTTATTCATTGGCCTTGTGTTTTCAATACTTGGTGGTATTGCACCATTAATACAACCAAACGAACTCATGCCAAATTACGTGAGGATGGGTCATTTATTTGAAGTAGGAATTTCCAATTTTCTATATGGAGTAGTACTTGGTTTTTTGTTGGGACAAAAAAAAGAGTAGCCCTTATAAAATATTACCTACTCTAAACATTTACCATTCACTAGCCAATACTACTCTTTTTCGGTAGTGCTTTACCTCACCATTGGTGTCGAAAACTTCCATGTATACCATGTACGAGCCAATTCTTG
>JAOULS010000012.1 GCA_029881895.1 Cyclobacteriaceae bacterium
CCCATGTGCGGACAACGATCGGTCATTGCAGAGAAGCCATGGTGGTGATGAATAAGACAAATTTTTAAATCTCCAATTTTAATAAGCCTCCCCGTCTGTATGGGTACAGCTTCTTTCGCCATTTCAATAGTGTCAAATATTTTTACCCAATTCTTCAAATCTCTGTATTAACTTATTCTACTCCAATTTACGGTGGATTTTGTGTGGCTTTCCACCTGTGTTTTAATACGTATATTTTCAGCATTTTCTAATTTCGGGTCTTTTTCAAGTAAGCCCATAGCAGCATCTCTGGCTATTTGTAATAGATTACTGTCTTTACTCAAATCGGCAATCAGCAAATCGGTAACACCACTTTGTTGCGTACCACTAATGTCGCCTGGCCCCCTAAGTTTCAAATCTACATCCGCTATTTCGAAACCATTGTTCGTTCTTACCATCGTCTCTATTCGTGTACGTGCCTCTTTACTTAACTTATAGCCCGACATTAGAATACAATACGATTGATCCGCCCCTCTCCCTACCCTGCCTCGCAACTGATGAAGTTGAGCCAATCCAAATCGCTCCGCATTCTCAATCACCATTACACTTGAATTTGGCACATTTACCCCTACTTCTATTACCGTAGTGGCCACCATAATTTTTGTTTCTCCCTTTACGAACCGTTGCATTTCATAGTCTTTATCAGCAGGCTTCATTTTTCCATGAACAATGCTTACTGCCGTTTCGGGAAATGCACGGCATATACTTTCATACCCATCCATTAAGTCTTTTAAATCGAGCTTTTCAGATTCTTCTATTAAAGGATACACAATATATACTTGTCGCCCTTGCTCCATTTGTTGTTTCAAAAAACCATTTACCTTTAATCGATTAGCATCATACCGGTGCAACGTTTGGATTGGTTTTCTGCCCGCAGGAAGTTCATCAATTACAGAGACATCTAAGTCACCGTAAACGGTCATGGCCAAAGTACGAGGAATGGGCGTGGCCGTCATCACTAAAACATGCGGAAGAATATCTTTGTTTTTTTGCCATAACTTTGAACGTTGCGCTACACCAAAACGATGCTGTTCATCTACAATAGCCAGTCCGAGTTGCTGAAACTGTACCACATCTTCGAGCAGCGCATGAGTACCTACTATAATCTTAAGCTGCCCGAGTTGGAGTTGCTCATGTATCGCTCGTCTTTTACTTTTTTTAGTCGATCCTGTTAATTTTTCTATCGTGATGCCAATAGCATCGGCATATTCTTTTAAACCTAAATAGTGCTGCGAAGCCAATATTTCCGTAGGCGCCATGAGTGCCACCTGAGTACCTCCCCCAATTGCAATTAATGCACAAATAAAAGCCACAATGGTTTTTCCACTTCCCACATCACCTTGTAGAAGTCTATTCATTTGATTTCCCGACTTCATATTGGCATAAATTTCTTTAATCACCTTTTTTTGAGCATTGGTCAAATCAAAGGGCAAATGATTATTATAAAAATCTGTAAGCAACGATGCCTCACTAAATACCAACCCTCTGAATTTTTTTGTTCGAGTAAGTTTGAGTGTAAGTAATCGTAATTGCAGGTAAAAAAACTCCTCAAATTTTAGTCGATACTGCGCCTTTGCCAGTGTCGCTTGATTTTTCGGAAAGTGAATTTGAATAAGTGCTTCTTTTTTTGAAATCAGTTTAAATTGTTGAATAAGTGCATCGGAAAGAGTTTCAGTAATTTTTGAATGCGCTTGAGTAAGCAAGTTCCGCAGAAACTTGTTAAATGCCTTATTGTCGATGTATCTATTCCTGAGCTGTTCACTAAGTGGATAGACAGGTTGTAAATATCCTCCTTTATCATGCGTAGGAACATACGGCTCCATTTCAGGGTGGGCAATGTTAATTTTCGAGCCATACCGTGTCGGTTTCCCAAACACAATATATTCTACCCCAGGCTTCAGCATTTTTTTTACCCATGCAATCCCTTTAAACCAAACTAACTCCACACGCCCAGTAGCGTCTCCAAACTGTACCGTAAGTCGCTGTTTTCGAGCAGCACCTATGGTTTCCATAGTTAGTAACTTGCCCTTTATCTGTACAAAACTCATGTCTTCGCTAATCTCTGCTATGGAATAAAATACCGTGCGATCTTCGTAGCGAAAGGGGTAGTGCTGAATTAAATCTCGAAAAGTGGTTATTGAAAGCTCTTTTTTTAGCAATGCCGCTCGTTGAGGACCAACGCCCTTCAGAAATTCAATATTGGTATCGAAATAGCCTGCCATAAGAAGTAAATATAAGGAGGAATTTAATAACCTAAGTTCGATTTTTAAAACATTTGTTGAACCCGATTTTAATATCGTTTAGTTAAGACCTGATAGGTTTTTATACATCTAAATATTACCTGATTTCACTCTTTTGACCAGTCTCTTTTATTAAACCTGTCAACTCTATATTATTAACTAAACGGTATTGATAATACAGAATACCACTAAATAGTTGTCAATACAGTATTATTACACAAGTTGGAGGTTGATAAAACGATGTCTTAAAACAAAGATATTGCCACTGAAGATGCTTTCAAAAGTAGAGCTAAATAAAGAGGGTTTTCAGCTCAAATCATTAGAGATTAGTTGTTAACGGCTGGCATTTCTTGATTTCAAATAAGTCTCTGGAGTAAAAGCTCCTAACTCACTTGTTTTATAATCTTTCAAATTTCGAGTCAGAATTAAATCAATATTTCCATTATTAATAGCCTAAGAATTTTGCAAGCTGTCTTCAAAATCCTTAAAAATAGAGTTTAATGCATTTTCTACAACTTCTCTATCCATTTGAAGAACTTCGGTGATTTTTAATAGTTGCCTTAACTTTTCTATTACTTTATCATGTTTTGCAGTCTGTCGTAATAAATAATAAACGTTGCTATAAATTAATGGTGTGAGAAACCCTTTTATTTTTCCCGACTCGCAAAGTGAAAGAATTAACGATGAATATTCCGCAAATGGTTTTCTATCAAAGCTTGCTCTATTGTCAATGTTAGTTTTGTATTCATCTCTGTATTTTTCGAAATTCTATACACAAAGATAATGATTTTAAATAATACGTGCAAATATTGTAGTTTTTACACGTGTACTTTTTTTGCTTGCACTTAACGCCATAGCAATGTCCTGCCACAGCTTGTTTTAAAGACACAAACTAAGCGCGATTTGAGATAGTCGCTAGTTCACCTATATAAAATATTAGAATGAATAGGCACTAACTCCCTACTATTATGGCATAGGCAAAAACAGAACCGATATCTCTATTTTTTTATACCTAAAATTAATGATGCCTATATTTTGAGAAGCATTATTCCTTCCACTCTAGTGTGTTCAGCAAATGAATAATGTCCTTTTTTACATATTCAATAGCTGGGGCAAGCGAATCATTTTGCACTTTGGTGTTGAAATACAATGCCCCTCTCATAAAATTGTTGATAGAATCGGTGCAAACAAATTGAAATTGACTGGGCACATCCCCATAAAGCTCTGCTACTGATACTGTTTTTCCAGAAAAGGTCTTCATTATTACATCATCAATAGAGTAGGCTTTTACGTTATGTTTTGAGGTAAGAAAGTACGAATCTTTAAAAAGTTCTTCTAGCTTTTCTTGATCATGTTCTAGCGCAATATATGTAATATGTATATCCGCCAACAACGCTGGGTAGTATACTTCTACCCAGTATTTTTCAGAAATACTGGAGGTGTCTTTTAACAAATGAGCATGAGAAGAGTATTCAAACGAATAGGGAAGTGTGTCAGGGAGGTTTTGATAAGTAGCAACGGGCAAGTCTAACCTGTTAAACCCTTTGGGTTTGGGAGTATACTCTTGATGACAGCCCCAAATAGCCAACATATATACTAAAGCTATCCCCTTACTCCAATTATTCATTAATTTTTACTTTAATTTTTTTAATACGCTTATGATCTACCGCCATTACTGTAAATACATAGTTATCAAAATGAACTTTTTCATTTGCAGTAGGCAAGGTAGAGTTTATTTCTAAAATTAGCCCTCCCAACGATTCGCTCTCCCCTTTTACATCATCGAAAAAAGAAGAATCAACTCCCACTACTTTACAAAAGTCATTCAACGATGTTTTTCCTTCAAATATATAAGTAGCTTTATCTATTTTTCTATACGATTCATTTTCATCATCAAATTCATCATTTATCTCACCTACTATCTCTTCAATAATGTCCTCTAATGTAATGAGTCCAGAAGTCCCTCCATATTCATCAACTACAAGCGCCATGTGTACCCGTTTTTCTTGGAAATTACGTAGCAAACCATCTATTTTTTTGGTTTCAGGAACAAAATATACTGGTCGGATTAGTTCACGCCAGTTAAAATGTTCATCTTCATCAACGAAAGGCAATAGGTCTTTAATATACAAGATGCCTTCTAATTTATCTATTGTTTCCACAAACACAGGTATTCGCGAATACCCCGACTTATTAATTTTATCTAATAATTCATGAAACCCCATTTCCATATCGAAAGCCGTAACTTCTGTTCGCGATTTCATCACTTGCTTTACGGTAAGTGTCCCAAAATTAACAATGCCTTTCAATATTTCTTTTTCTTCTTGTGTGGTCTCTTCGTGCTTGGTGGTAATTTCTAACGCTTCATGAAGTTCATGTACCGAGGGGTCATATCCTTTTTTCTGAAAACGTTTATCTATAAAATTTCCATAGGTAAGCAGGAGCCAAGAAAGTGGCTTTACCGTTTTGTAAAAAAACTGTAAAGGTGATGCCATAATGGTCGCTAATTTCAAACTTTTCTGATTGGCAAAAAGCTTTGGGATTACCTCCCCGAAAAACATTAATGTAAGTGTTACTATCGTTGCGAATACAATGAGTATTAAATTATCGGGGGTTTTCCCAAATGCCTTCCACATAATCATGGTAGAGAGCAAAACAAAAGCAACATTGATGAAATTGTTTAATATTAAAATAGTAGCCAATAACTTTTTAGGATGATCAAGCAGCTTTCCTATTTTTTTATCTGCTTTGTTATTGCTTTTCCTACACGCATCAATTTGCTCTGGAGAAAGAGAGAAAAAAGCTACCTCAGACCCAGAAATAAGAGCTGAAAAAAGTAATAATACAACAAGAATTACACCGTTTACGGTATAGTAAACAAAGTAATTACTTATATATTCTATAAATAAAAATAAACTCGGAGGTTCATCTATGGCTAGTTCCAATAGTATGTATTTAGTTCAACCTCATTAAAATGGAAGATCATCTGTTCCTTCTTGCATTGCAATATCAGCAGCTCCTGAAGTAGTAGTTTCTTGCACATTGATAGCAGGTGAATTAGCTTGTGGAGCATTTTCTCCTCCCCCTTGATTACTACCCTTAGTACTAAGCATGGTCATGTTATCTCCCACTACCTCAGTAGTATAACGCGTTACATTATCCTTCTCCCAAGAACGCGTTCTTAATTTTCCTTCTACGTAAACCATGTCACCTTTTTTAAGGTATTTTTCAGCCACGTCAGCCAAACCTCTCCAAAGCACCACATTGTGCCACTCGGTCACTTCTTTACGTTCACCAGTATTTCGATCTTTATATACTTCTGAAGTGGCAACAGAAAAATTTGCCACACCTACTCCAGATTCTAAATGACGAACCTCAGGGTCTTTTCCTAACCTACCTACTAAAATCACTTTATTAACACCAGACATAATTTACTTTTTTACAAATTTAAGGATTCTTTTATAAACTTACTTAAAAAATGTATTGGTTCAAATAGTTGTTAATTAAAATAGGTTTCGGTAATTCAATAATCTCTTCTATAGAGAAGGATTGACGGTTTAATTCAAGGTCATTATTAGTGATGTTTATTTTTATAAATCGACCATAAATATGCTGATGTGACAGGATATGTTTATATTCTTCTGATATATTATCTATTACATACGAATTCACATCTTTTAATAATACGGTTAGTGCCTTTTCAATATCCACTCTTTTTTCTGACTCATACACAGGGAAATCATAGAGCCCTTGCCAGATATCTTTACCCTTACGAGCGTTCATCACAATTTTATTATTTATCGTTATCACCAGATAATAAAAAAAACGGTTACGGATTTTGGTTTTTTTTAACTTAACAGGAAGTGTGTGTTGCTCCTGATGTAAATACGCAAAACACGTGTTTTTCAAAGGACAAATAGGGCAAGATGGTTTTTTTGGTATACACTGCAATGCCCCAAATTCCATAATCGCTTGATTATAACTATCAGGATTTTGATGATCGATTAAAACGTTGGCCAATGCTTTAAATTCTCTTACCCCTTGTGGGGAAGAAATATCGGTAGTGATCCCTCCAATACGAGAAAGCACACGATATACATTACCATCTACTACTGCAATAGGTTGATGATAGCAAAAAGAAGCAATCGCAGCCGCAGTATAAGGCCCTATACCGGGCAATTTCAGTAACGAATCATACGTAGTTGGAAATTTTTCTTGAAATTGGTCTACTACAATTTTTGCGCATTTGTGTAAGTTTTTTGCCCT
Source organism: Cyclobacteriaceae bacterium (assembly GCA_029881895.1). Classification (GTDB taxonomy): domain Bacteria; phylum Bacteroidota; class Bacteroidia; order Cytophagales; family Cyclobacteriaceae; genus JAOUKH01. The sequence goes on from JAOULS010000012.1 coordinate 6,546, forward strand.
AGAGTAATAACCTAACCCTTGCCATAATCGCAATATTTTTTCTTCTGGTGCATTCGCTAATGCATTAACAGTGGGGAAATTAGTAATAAAACTAGTATAGTAGGGCAAACCCTGAATTACCCTCGTTTGTTGAAGTATTATCTCTGAGAGCCATATTTTATACGGATTTATCGTTTTTCGCCATGGTAAATCTCTTTTATTTTCTTGATACCAGTTTACAAGAGTAGCAGAAAACATTGAAGTAAAATATTTTGATGGAGTATGCAATTAATTGTCGAAATTAGAAGTTAGAAAAATGATGTTATTCGATTTTTATATCGTATGAGTCGACATACCTTTGTGTGATTTTAAAAATCAAAGTTATTTAATATCCACTAAAACAAAATAAAAGTGACTAAAGCAGACGTAATATCTGAAATTTCAGAGAAGACAGGGATTTCAAAAGATGATGTACAAATTTCAGTAGAGGCTTTTTTCAATGTTGTGAAAGGCTCTATGGCAGACGGAGAAAACATCTATATTCGTGGATTTGGAAGTTTTGTAAATAAAAAAAGAGCTAGAAAAATTGCTCGAAATATTTCTAAAAATACAGCTATTGTTATTGATGAGCACTATATTCCAAGCTTTAAACCATCAAAAGTATTTGTAGAGAAGATCAAAACAAGCGAAAAAGTTAAAGTTTAAGCAAATAGTACTACTTTTGCAGACTTATTGTTATAAGTCTATAGTACATGTTACGAACACGTTATATATTAGTATTGGTCGGTATAGCTATATCGACCATATTGTATTTATTCCCCAAAGTAGTGGTGGATAATAAAGAAGAGCAAGTTGATGTCGCTCAACAAGAAACCACAGAAGAAGAGGATCATTCAGATCACGAAGCTGAGGATAATAGTTTCAATCATACTTCATCAATACCCCCTCCTACGCTCGAAAAAATAAATAATTTAAGAGAATTATTTAAAATTAATATTAGTAACGAAAAAAGTGCTACCTTTGCAGATTCATTAGCTAGCATCTTCTATTCAGCAGGTAAATTGGATAGTGTGGTGAAATACAGACAATGGTTAGCTGATAATTTTCCAAACGAGGAAAATATTGAAATTGCTGGTTTAGCTTATTATGAAGCATTTGGATATGCTATTAATGATGAAAAAGCGAAGCTATATGGAGATAAAGTGCAAAAATATCTTGGTGACCTATTTGAAAAACACCCAGATAGACTAGACTTGAAGTCGAAAATAGCAATGACGTACATTTCATCTCAAAATCCAATGCAAGGAATAATGATGTTGCGTGAAGTGGTAAGTGCCGACCCAGAAAACGAGGAAGCACTGTATAATTTAGGTTTACTATCACGACAGTCGGGACAGATGGAAAAAGCCGTAGAACGCTTTGAAAAAATTCTTTCTATCAACCCCAATCATATTCAAGCGAGATTTCTTTTAGGAGTTACCTTTAAGGAAATGGGCAGAAATAAGGAAGCAAGAGAGCAATTAGAAATTGTAAAACGTACAGATGATGACCCTACTGTGTTAGCAACAGTAAATAGTTATCTGGAAGAAATAAAATAAAATATTGTTTAACATTCGAATGCTGTAAAAAGCGGTAGGATAAAAATTTAAAAACTATGCCTTGCGGTAAAAAAAGAAAAAGACATAAGATTTCTACACACAAAAGAAAGAAGAGACTTAGAAAAAACAGACATAAGAAGAAGTAAAATTCTTCATGCTTAACCGTAGGTGATAACCACTTACGGTTAAGATTATTTTTTAACTTCATTATAGTAATGAAGCAATAACCTATTTATTAGACATTTAAATTTAAAATTTTGAGTAACGAATTAGTAATTAATTCAACTCAAAACGGATGTCGTATAGCTCTTTTAAAAGACAAAAGTCTTGTAGAATATCATCAAGATGAGGATAATTCCCAATTTAATGTGGGAGATATATACCTCGGAACAGTAAATAAAGTGGTACAAGGATTAAACGCTGCTTTCATAAATATCAACTATGAAAAAGACGCTTTCCTACACTATCACGATTTAGGTCCTAGATACCGTTCGTTAACGAAGTTTACACAATTTGTAAAAACTAAAAAAAATGCAACGAGCAAGCTTGACAGGTTTAAGATTGAACCTGAAATTGATAAACTTGGTAATGTAACCCAGGTGCTATCAAAGAACCAACATGTGTTGGTTCAAGTGGTAAAAGAACCAATTTCTACAAAAGGGCCACGACTTTCGTGTGAGTTGTCATTAGCAGGCCGCTATTTAATATTGGTGCCCTTTGCTAATACAGTAAGTATTTCCAAGAAAATATTTAAAAATGATGAGCGAAAACGCTTATCAAGATTAATCAGCTCTATAAAACCCACAAACTTTGGGGTTATTATCCGGACGGTAGCTGAAGGAAAAGAAGTAGCCGAGCTGGATAACGATTTACGCAACCTAGTAAAAACATGGGATGAATGCGTAAAAAATCTGAAACATGCAAAACCAGGTCAGAAGGTAATCGGTGAGATGGGTAAAGCCTCTTCACTATTGCGCGATGTTCTAAACGAATCGTTCGACACCATTGCGATAGATGATAAAGAAATTTTTGATGAGGTAAGAGCATACACGAAAAGTATCGCTCCCGACAAGGAGAAGATCGTAAAGCTCTATAATGGCAAATCGAAAATATTTGAAAATTTCGGAATTGAAAAACAAATAAAATCTGCATTTGGTCAGTCGGTAAGCTTACGAGGCGGTGGCTATTTAATCATTGAACATACCGAGGCATTGCATGTTATTGATGTAAATAGTGGGAATAAGTCCAACAAAGAAACAAACCAAGAAACTACTGCGCTATCTGTAAACATGGAGGCAGCACGCGAAGTAGCACGCCAGCTAAGGTTACGTGATATGGGTGGAATTATTGTTGTCGACTTTATTGACATGAAAAAAGCCGAGAATAAAAAATTGGTTTTCGAACTCATGAAGAAAGAGATGTCAAGCGATCGTTCTAAAAACACGGTACTGCCTCTTACTAAGTTTGGACTTATGCAGATTACTCGTCAGCGAGTACGCCCTGAAATGAACATTACCACTAGAGAGGTTTGTCCTACTTGCCAAGGTAGCGGAAAGATTTCGGCATCTATCTTAGTGTCTGATCAAATAGAAACACACCTGGATTATCTATTGAGTAAACAGAATGAAAAATCGATAAGCATTGTTCTTCATCCTTTCTTGTATTCTTATTTTGCGAAGGGAATGATGTCAATGAGGTTCAAATGGTTCTTGAAGTACTTTAGATGGGTGAAATTAATTCCTGACAGTTCATTAGCTATTAGTGAATATAAATTTCTAAATAAAGAAAAAGAGGAAATAGCTTTATAAAAAGCTATTTTTCGAACCTCACATTAAGTAAATTATTTATTTGACGTGAGGTTTTTTATTTTTTTTAATCCATTATTCGAATAAATAGGAAACGTTACGTTTTATATGTAATGTTACTATTTAGTTCTAACTAAATAGAAGGATACTATCACAATTTTGTATATTGTTGGTTAAATAATTATGTTTTACAAATTACCTTACAATTTTTAACTAAACACATCGTGCAATATTTAAGTAGCCCCGTTAGCAAAATATCTCTCGTAACTACCTATATTATTCTTATCGTTACAGGAATAATAAATGTCGCTATTGTTGATTATTCTTATTATATGGGTGATTTATTTGGCGAGTATAATATAATAGATTTAGAACTGGCAGGAAGTGTATTACAAGCGAAAACGATTTTAGACTATTGGACTAACTTAGGTGTAATTCAATGGATTTATTTTAACCTTGGCATTGATTTTCTTTTTATTGTCACCTACACCTTCTTTTTATTTTTTGCCTGCCATACATCTGCTTTGCAATTAAAATCATTTTCTTTTTTTATTCATCTTGGTTTGGTAATCGGCTGGCTACAACCCATAGCGGGCATACTTGACCTTGTCGAAAATTATGCACTTATTCAAGTGCTTTCAGGTTCTGTTGATGAAATTTGGCCAAAATTGGCAAGTTGGTGTTCTATGCCGAAATTTTCAATCGCTTTGTCAGGATTGGCTTATTGTGTCATCGCCCTTACAATTTCTACTTCTTCTGGATTATTATCAAAAATGAAATAATAAATAGTAAACCTATTTATAGTCACTCTCGTTTTAAAGTATACATAATAATTTGATGATGATAATTTCATCATTTTAACCCGCATTATTCTGTATATCAATTATCATAAATGAAAAAAATACTAGCGTTTATTACTTTAGCATTGGGAGTTTCGACCTCATTTAGTGCTATCACTACTATTGAAGAAAAAGAAATGGAAAAAAACGAAAATTTGAAAGAAGTTACTTTTGGTGCAGGATGTTTTTGGTGTATCGAAGCAGTATTCGAAGAATTAAAAGGAGTAGTAACGGTGACGTCAGGATATAGTGGTGGACAGATAGAAAATCCTACTTACGAACAGATATGTACAGGAACGACAGGGCATGCCGAAGTAGCAAGGATAGTGTATGATGCTGATGTGATTAGTTTCAAAGAATTATTAGAGGTGTTTTGGCAAACACATGATCCTACGACACTTAACAGACAAGGCAATGACGTTGGCACACAATATCGATCGGTAATTTTTTATCATAATCAATCTCAAAAAGAACAAGCCGAACATTTTAAAGAAGAATTGAATAAATCAGGTGCATTTTCTAGTCCAATTGTGACAGAAATAACACCATTGGACAACTATTATAAAGCTGAAAAGTATCACCAAAACTATTATAGTATTAACCCAAATCAAGGATATTGCCAATACGTCATTGCCCCTAAAATGGAAAAATTTAGAAAGGCATTTAAAGAAAAATTGAAATAGAAAAAATAACAAAATACGTTTGAAATGCGTTCCTGTCACTATCCTATTCAACTATTTCATTCAGTTCTATTTTTCGCTTTAATCCTCTCCTCATAGAAAAACACATGTCTATATTTTGGCATCTAATTGGTGTAAATAGTTCAGAAATTGTATTTTTACTGTATTAACAAAGTTACTACCATGCATACCAAATTATTTTTTATTGGCGTATTATATTTTATAATTTTTTCAGCCTATTCACAAACACAAACGGGAAAGGCTTCCTATTATGCAGATAAATTTGAGGGAAGAACTACTGCAAATGGAGAAAAGTACAAGCACACTAAACTTACTGCTGCGCATCGTCTACTGCCTTTCGGAACCGTAGTAAAAGTAACCAACATAAAAAACGGAAAATCTGTAGAAGTAAGAGTAAATGACAGAGGACCCTTCGTAAATGGGCGCATCATAGATCTCTCTAAAATGGCAGCAGAGCGATTAGATTTTATTCATGATGGCATTACCGAAGTAAAAGTGGAAGTTGTAGACCATGGTGATGGCAAAGGTGGGGGGCAAACCAAGCCTAGTTATTATTCAGAAGTAGAAGAAAAAGAATTTTATGCGATGGATATCGATCGGGCTAGTCCAAAAGGATTTGGTGTACAGATAGGGCTCTTTCAAGAAATGGCGAACTTGGTTCGGTTAACCCAAAATCTAAAATCATCGTACAAGAAAAAAGTGACCCTACAAGTAAAAGTAGTGAATGAAAAAAAAGTATACGCCATCATTCTTGGTGAATTTCCGAATAGAGAAAAAGCTTCGTCTTTTAAGAAAAATGTTGCAAAACGATATCCTGATGCGTTTATTGTAGAATACGCTAAACTTTAATGATATAACAATGGATCCATTATTTGAACTAAAATTTCCTATAGGGAAATTCAATGCCCCAGACGAAATTACTTCAGCACATATTGATGAATGGATCAGTCAAATAGAGTCGCTTCCAAAGCGATTGACTCATTTAGTCAAAAACATTTCAGAGGAGCAATTAGATACGCCTTATCGGCCTGATGGATGGACTGTCCGACAAGTGATTCATCATATTCCTGATAGTCATATAAATAGCTATATGCGATTTAAATGGGCTCTTACCGAAGATAACCCTACTATAAAAGCATATATAGAAACGGCTTGGGCTGAACTACCAGACACAAAAGATCAGCCTATTCAAATCTCACTACATTTATTAACAGCCGTTCATGCAAAGCTTGTAGCATTATTTAGAAGTATGTCGCCCGAACAAATGAAAAGAACCTTTGTTCATCCTGCGACAGGGAAAAAAGTGACATTAGAAAAAAACATTGGCTCGTATGCTTGGCATGGCAACCATCATTTAGCTCATGTAGCACTAATCTTGAACCACTAATTTTATGAAACTTTTGACAGTAATAGGTATCCATTACTATCAAAAAAAACACTCTTATATTTTTAGCAATATAGGTTAAAACCTACAATCCATGAACGAAGTCATTAATAACATAGTTGAGTATGCCCAAAACATGGGTCTCCTAGAGATTTTAGGATTTATATTTGGACTACTTTGCGTGTATTACCTTATAAAAGAAAGTATCCTTACGTTCGTTTTTGGTATTGCCTATGTTATTGTCTCTTTTTTTGTGTTCTGGGAAATACAATTTTATGGTGATTTTATTCTTCATATTTTCTTTCTTGTTTTAAATATTTACGGTTGGTACTATTGGGTAAAAGGAAAGAAGAAGAATAATGAAGACGAGCTCCCCGTATCTACTCTTACACGTAAAGAATCGGCACGTTATATTGTAATATCAATAATAGGCGTCTTCCTATTTGGTTATTTTCTAGATAACATAAATTATTTTTTTACTGATATTCCTTCTTCTTCCCTCCCCTATTGGGACGCAACCACTTCTATATTTAGCGTAACAGGCATGTGGCTTACTGCTAAAAAGAAAATAGAAAATTGGCATTATTGGCTATTTGTTGACCTACTTGCTTCAGTTTTATATTTCTACAAAGGCATATATTTTTATTCCTTTCTATATATACTATATATAGGAATGGTTGTACCGGGATTATTAGCATGGAAAAAGACTCTTCTGACTCAAAAGGCATAAAAAAAATAGTTGTAATAGGGCCTGAATCTACTGGTAAAAGCACCTTGTCTTCTACTTTGGCAAAACACTATGCTACTACTTGGGTACAAGAACATGCTCGTACCTATATTGATGAACTCAACCGATCGTATAAGGAACATGATCTTATAGAAATTGCAAAAGAGCAATTACAGTTAGAAGACAATGCAATAAAGAAAACCAATAAACTGCTCATTTGTGACACCAATCTCATCACGATACAAATATGGAGCGAGTATAAATATGGAAGGTGCGCTCCAGAAATTATTGATAGCATAAATTCCAGAAAGTATGACCTCTACTTAATCACGAATGTTGATATTCCTTGGGCAGATGATCCACAACGAGAACATCCTCATTTACGTGAATTTTTCTTTGACCTTTATAAAAACACAATTAAAAAAACAGGTGTCCCCTATATTGAAATATCAGGAGAGGACTTTAACGACCGATTAATTACCGCAATAAATGCGATAGATAAAATAATTTAACCTACGTGTTTATTATTTTTTCGATCTGGAAATAATTTTTGTAGAGGGCTAATGGCATGTAATCTCATTGATGGGATTAAGCTTATGAACAGACTTATTAGTAGTATAATGACCATAAATTTCACGATTAGCCAATTATTAAGTGGCGATATTGCATGGTGAAATTCATATGCTCGTTCTACAATAATTAGACTAAATAATGAAGAGATTACTAAATATATTGAAGCCTCAATAGTTAATAATAGGTAGGTTTGACCGAACGTAGCCCCTAGCAGGTTTCTGATGGCAAATTCTTTTTCGCGATACTTGATGGTGAATGTTGACAAGATGACTATTAAACCATAGCCTATGACTGAAAATACTGTAAACAAAAAGGAGATTTTGAAATTGTTCTCAATCATAAAAGAAGTAAACAACAAAGCATTAGAAATCACCATCAACAATAAAATTGTGAGGTTATGGATGTATTCGTTTTTAAAATGCCTCCACGATATTTTAATTCCTTCTACCAACATACTTATTGTTCTTCAAGAAACGTACCGTACTTCACAAAAGCATAAGAACAGGGTTATTCCATCCCTTTCCTAGTTTTAGGATTTCCTTTATGATATGATATGCATTAAATATGTCCGTAATATAGAGGTGAAAAGTTCATTTTCGAACACTAAGTTTGATTAGGTTTAATCCATTTTTCGGTAGACTGCACCTGATAATTTTCTAAGTTATTCAATAACACTATTGGATCGTCACTAGAAATCAGCAAATTGCGATTTTCTTGTTTTAAGAATCCTTCCGATACCATATGATCTAATTGAGAAAGTAATGCATCATAAAATCCATTCACATTTAATATGCCAACGGGTTTCTGTACAATCGAAAGCTGTATCCATGTTAATATCTCTCCTAATTCTTCTAGCGTCCCAAACCCACCAGGCATCGCAATAAAAGCATCAGCCTTTTGCGACATCAACAGTTTTCGTTCATGCATTGAATCGACCTTAATAAGTGCTGTAAGCCCCTCATGACCTACCTCCCATTCGAATAAAAAGTGGGGTATTATCCCCGTAACTTCCCCTTTATTAGCAAGTACTTCATCTGCAATAATCCCCATAAGACCTACATTACCTCCTCCGTAAATCAGTTGTTTCCCTCTGGCAGCTATTTGTTGACCTAACGTTTTTGCGGCAAGTGAATAAACGTTATTTGTGCCACTACTCGAACCACAAAATACACAGATGTTTTTCATTGTTTTTATTATTTAATAATCAATAGACTAAGCCTCTGAAATAATTTTCGATACAAAACATAAAGCTCCTTTAAAAGAAGTGAAAGAACCATTATTATTTTTATATCCTTATAAAAATCTTGTTTTTATACAGCCAATACGTGAGCGACCAGGCGATACCTAGGGAAATAAATGCATTTAGAACATGCATCCCTTCCTGTAATCCCGTAAAAAAGAATATGCCATTGGTAAACACAAATGTAAATGGCACTAACCACGCATGACCAATGGTATTCATAAATATATAGATGAAGATAGAATTCATGCCTACGATCACAAACATTTTAATCCAACCTTTCTGATGTTTTACATCAATTAGCCAATATGAAAACGCAAGTGCAATTAAGCTCCACCCACCAGAAGCAATCACAAACGATGACGTACAAATTCTTTTTATGATAGGAGTAATGGAAGTCCAATCGAGTACATAACCTACTACAAGCATACTTACACCAGATAACAAAAGCAGCATTACTTTTTTATTATGCGTTTTTTCTGTAGACAAAAGTTTACCTGCTAATACACCCCATATGGTATGTGCCGTAGTAGGAATGGCATTAATGGCAACCCATCCTCCTCCGTTATTTAGCTTCCCCATAAGTATCATGTCCATAAAAGAACCAAAATTATGATCCTTCACAAACGGTTGGTCATAACCTGCAATGCCGGAAAAACGATATAGAAGTTCTGTGAGAACCAATAACCCGATACTCATAAGCAGCTGATTTCTATTCGACCATTTCATAATAGCATAGGCAATTAAAATGGTTATTGAAAGTTGGGAAAGGACATTCCATAATTCCCAAACCATCTTACCACTATACCCAATATGAAGACCTACACCTAACGCTAGTAAAATGAGGCTGCGTTTTATAATATGTTGGGTAATTTGCCTGCTCGATTGTCCTATTTGAGTTCTCTTTTTTACAGAAAACCACATAGCTGCTCCTACTATAAACATAAAGAATGGCTGTACTAAATCCCAAAACCGTAACCCATTCCAAGGGTGATGGTGAAGTTGAAGAATAACCTGATAATAAAATGTTCCTTCATGAGCAGCCTCAAGAAGATAGTGATATAAGTGTGTCCCTTCTGCAACTAACAAAAACATAACAAGACCTCGAAAAAGGTCTAGGGACTGAATTCTTGAATGGACTGTCATAGATGTATAGGGGTTAATTAACCCATAACGAAAAATTTGATCCCGTTATGGGTTTTTCAAATATAGTGTGATTATACACGCAAAAATATCTTCTTTTTATATAGAAAATATAAAAACGCCCATTGAACTGCTAAGAAACAAAAAACCATTACAACGCTATTATAAGGTTCTCCGACAAGTTGTCCTAGCCATTCGAATAAAGCAGTAGAAGTGTACGACCAATTAATGAATGATCCCGACATATAGATTAATATAGAATTCATTCCTATTACCTTAAAGAAAAAAGCCCATTTCTGATATCCTAAAATATCGATTACATAATAAAACCCAGCCATTAATAGCATGCTAATCCCTCCACACTGCAAGGTGAAAGAGCTTGTCCAAAGATTTTTATTGATAGGGAATACAAGGTTCCAAATTTGTGCTACAACAATAAGAACAACACCAATAGCCACTAATTTGATTGCTGTTTTTTTCTGATTTTCAAGAGAGGTGGTTTTTAATAAATTACCCGTAAATATCCCTAATAAAGCTGTTGAAATAGCAGGGATGGTAGACACAAACCCTTCAGGATCATGTATGCCCAAATACAATTTTCCAGGCATAATGATTGTGTCGAGATAAGAAACAATATTTCCTTCCATTGTCAAGTCACCCATAGGAAACCCTGGTGCGGAACTAAACATGAGTAGTAACCAATACCCGATAAGAAGTGATCCAAACCAAACGGCTTGTCCCAGTTGTTTGGTATAGAGGTAAATGATGTTTGCAAACATATAGGCCAATCCTATGCGTGCAAGTACACTACCAAAACGAATTTCCTCTATAGGTTTAATTTCTAAACCATTGTTATACACAATACCTAATAGCACCAATAGCAAACCTCTTTTAATCACTCGTATTAATAGGTTTTTCCTATTCTCACCATTATCAATCTTTTTGCCTATTGAAAATGGGGTGGCTACACCAGCCAAAAAAAGAAACAAAGGAAAAATCATATCATAGGCTGTAAAACCATTCCAGGCAGGATGGTCGAACTGTCCAGACATGGCATTCCAAAAAGGAGAATTGGTGATTTTTGATAAGTTATGGAAAACAGCTTCTGCTCCCATAATCCAGAACATATCAAACCCCCTTAAAGCATCGAGTGAGTAAAGGCGCTGACTGCTAATTGATTGTGTCATTTTTAAAATGTTTTAAAAACCAAACCTGAGATTTTCCTATACTTTGAATAGTAATCAGAGCGTAGTTTTTACGAGTTTGAAATATTATTTTAGCTTCCAATATACTAAAATTTGATACTTAATGTACTTTAACGCATCTTTTTCAGATAATTCAGATTAGTAATTATTATGCCTATTTATCAACTTACCGACCAAATTGCCTTTCCACCTATTGAAGGTGCAGAAGAGGGGATTGTAGCTGTGGGTGGCGATCTATCTACAGAACGGTTAGAATTGGCCTATCAATCTGGAATTTTCCCATGGTTTTCTGAGTGCGACCCTATTGTATGGTGGAGTCCTGATCCTAGGTATGTGTTATATCCAGAAAAATTAAAAGTATCTAAAAGCATGAAACAGGTGTTAAGGAAAAATGATTTTAGAGTGACCTTTAATAAAGATTTTGAGCAAGTAATTGATAACTGTAGAAAAATTGTACGTGAAGGCCAAAATGATACATGGATTACTACAGGAATGAAAAAAGCATATATTGAACTTCACAAAAAGGGGCTAGCAATATCAGTTGAAGTTTGGCAAAATAATGAGCTAGTAGGAGGTCTATACGGCATTGACATGGGAAATGTGTTTTGTGGAGAATCGATGTTTGCAAAAGTGAGTAATGCCTCCAAAGTGGGGTTTATCACCTTTGTAAAAGCATTTCAAAAAAAAGGTGGCGAAATTATTGATTGCCAAGTGTACACCAGTCACCTTGCTAGTCTTGGCGCAGAAGAAATTGATCGAGAAGCATTTATGACCTATCTTGAAAAGTGAATGGATTGTACCCAAAGTTAATTTGTATGATTTCGCTTAATAAAAAAGAAGAAATATTTCTCATATTAATAAAACAATAACGCTACCTTCAAACAAAAAAAACATGACGTATAAAGAGCCTTCCTTACAAGATATCCAAGCAGCTCATTCACGTATAAAGCCATACATTCACAAAACCCCCATATTGACTTCCAAGAGTCTGGATCAACTCTCGGGGGTGGAATTGTTTTTTAAATGTGAGAATTTTCAAAAAGTAGGCGCATTCAAGGCAAGAGGCGCCATGAATGGGGTGTTAAGTTTAACAAAAGAAGAATTAATAAGGGGAGTTTGCACTCATTCCTCTGGAAACCATGCACAAGCATTGGCATTGGCAGCACGTGAAAATGGAAGCAACGCCTTTATCGTTATGCCTAACAATGCACCAGTAGTAAAGAAAAATGCAGTAGTAGGATATGGTGCTGAAGTAATTGAATGTGAACCTACTTTGCAAGCACGAGAATCGACCGTTGAAACCGTGATGAAGGAAAAGGGAGCTGTATTTATACATCCTTATAATGATTATAACATTATTGCTGGTCAGGCTACTGCAGCCAAAGAAGTTTATGAAACATTAGAGAAAATTGAACTCGATTATATCTTAGCACCTGTTGGTGGAGGAGGGCTGCTAAGCGGAACCGCTTTAGCTACAAAATACATAAGTGCTTCGACCAAAATAATTGGATGTGAACCCGAAGGGGCTAATGATGCCTATCAATCATTTCAAACCAAACAATTAGTGCCTTCCGAAAATCCAATGACCATTGCCGATGGGTTATTAACCTCATTAGGAGATAAAACCTTTCCTATCATCATCAATCATGTAGATGACATCTTAACCGTGTCAGACATTGAAATCATGGAAGCCTTAAAACTCACATGGGAACGAATGAAAATTATTATAGAACCATCTAGTGCGGTGTGTCTAGCAGTAGTTCTAAAAAATAAAACACTATTTAAAAATAAAAAAGTAGGAATAATTATTTCGGGGGGCAATGTGGAATTGTCGAAGATAAAATTTTAATCAACTTATTCACGTATCTTTGTATTCAATTTAATCCCGTAGCGATACGGTATATTCATGGAAAGAAAGAAAAAATATTCAAAATCACCTCCTCGTGCTGTTGATAAGGATTCGTCTAAAAATGATTTATCCTATTCTAGGAAAAAACCTTCTCGTTCTAACAAACCGTCTTCACCTCGAAAAGAAGATTCTGAAATAGAAAAAGAGGAACAGCTAAAAAGTAATACGCCCATCCGTCTCAATAGATATATTGCTAATGCAGGCGTTTGTTCTCGTAGAGATGCCGATAAATTAATTGAAGCAGGTGAGATTACTGTAAATGGTAAAATCGTTACAGAAATGGGGTATAAGGCATCTAGTGCAGATGTTGTGAAGCACGGAAATAAAATCTTAAATAGAGAGAAGATAATTTATGTATTATTGAACAAACCCAAAGATTTTATAACAACCATGGATGATCCGCAGGGAAGAAGAACAGTGATGGAATTGGTTAAAAAAGCAGGAGAAGAACGAATCTATCCTGTTGGTAGATTAGACAGAAATACTACTGGGCTATTGCTATTAACAAATGATGGAGATTTAGCCAAAAAACTTTCTCATCCCTCTAGCAATATCAAAAAATTATATCAAGCAGAATTAGACAAACCAATTACAGAAAATCATTTTCATGATATACTAGAAGGGTTAACACTTGAAGATGGATTAATAAAAGTAGATGATTTGGCTATAGTGGGTGGAAATAAGCAAGTATTAGGAATAGATATACATGTAGGAAAAAACCGAATTGTACGGAGAATTTTCGAGCACCTAGGCTATGAAGTAATTAAGCTTGATCGTGTGATGTATGCTGGACTTACAAAAAAAGATTTAGGGCGTGGAAAATGGAGGTACCTTTCCGAAAAAGAAGTAAACCGCCTAAAATATAAAAAAAAGATAACCTAAAAATATTTATTAGAAAACACTTGGGGACATATGCATTTACAATGATAAATCTTTAAAGATTGTCTTAGGTTCAATGCGTTTTACAGGAAATAGAATGGCGTTTTATTTTCATATATTGAACACATGGAGATTTCATATAAAGCTCTTTTTCAGTAACCTCTCTATAAATTTAAAGAAAATTGTAATCCTTCCCCTTCTTGTTGCACTTTTAGAATGAGTTTTAGCCACCAACCTGTTATTCAACATAAATTAATGAAAAAATACTCGTCATGCATACTATTTTATTTTTTTCCTATTATTTTAGTAGAGAAATTAAATAGACAATGAATACAATAGATAAAAAAATAAGGGTAGAAAACAAAAAAGCTTCTCACAAGGAGAAGCTTTTTGAAGTGGTGCTGAGTGGGCTCGAACCACCGACTCACGGATTTTCAGTCCGATGCTCTACCAACTGAGCTACAGCACCGCTTTAGAGTGTGCAAAAGTATATAAAATTAAATACGTGGCAAATAAAATTTAAAATAAATTTTAGAGAATAATTTAAGTGCAATTATGGCATACATTTCACAAATTCTGTTTCTGATAATATTAGGTGGCGCCACCTTCTTTTTAGTCCAACGAATTAGGCAAATTCGTAAAAATATTAAACTTGGAAAGCCGTTAAATCGAAACGATAATACCAAGAAAAGATGGAAAATAATGCTCCTAGTGGCCTTTGGCCAAAAGAAAATGTTTAAAAAACCAATCCCAGCAATTTTACATTTATTTGTATATGTAGGCTTTTTGGTCATCAACCTTGAAGTTCTTGAATTTGTAATTGACGGTATTGCAGGTACGCATAGAATATTTGCCCCTTTTTTAGGCAGCACCTACAACATGGCGATGAACTTGTTTGAGTTTTTATCTGTAATGGTTATTATTAGTTGTGTCATTTTTCTTGTCAGAAGAAACATACTTCACGTAAATCGTTTTAAAAAAATAGAAATGATTGGATGGCCTTCACTAGATGCCAACCTTATTCTTATTACGGAAATAGTTTTGATGTTGGCAATACTAAATATGAATGCTGCTGATCAAGTATTACAAAACCGAGGGGCAGACCATTATATTAGCACAGGCACACTATTCTTTAGCTCCATTTTAATGAATTCCTTAGAAGGATTTAGCACAGAAGCGCTAATTCTACTAGAAAGAGGAGCTTGGTGGTTTCATATCATAGGAATTTTAGGATTTGCTATTTACGTGATGTATTCGAAACACTTGCACATTTTTTTAGCTTTTCCGAACACCTATTATTCCAACCTAAAGGAAAAAGGCTATATGACCAATATGAACGCTGTCACTAATGAAGTAAATATGATGTTAGGTATTCAGCCAGCAAGTGAAGCACCTATTCCTTCTTCCGAGATTGCAAGATTTGGGGCGAAAGATATAAACGATCTCTCATGGAAAAACATTATGGAAGCCTATTCATGTACAGAATGTGGACGGTGTACTTCAGAGTGCCCTGCCAACCTAACAGGGAAAAAATTGTCTCCTCGAAAAATCATGATGGATGTGAGAGATCGAGCCGAAGAGGTAGGCACTAGCCTAGCTAAAGGAGGGAAGGGATTAGAAGATGGAAAAACACTTTTGGGGGACTACACCTCACATGAGGAAGTTAATGCCTGTACAAGCTGTAATGCATGTGCTGAAGCTTGTCCTATAAATATTAACCCTCTGGAAATAATTTTAGAAATGAGAAGGTATGTATCAATGGAAGAATCGGCATCTCCAGCTTCTTGGAACAACATGTTTCAAAACATTGAAACCAATTTTGCTCCTTGGAAATTTGCGCCTACGGATCGTTTTAATTGGGCCAACGACTTAACAAAAAAATAATTAAAATATAAAAACGACTTACGTACAACAAAGATGAGCGAAACAACATATAACGTGCCTACTATGGCTAATAAAGCTAGTAAAGGTGAAAATCCTGATATCTTATTTTGGGTAGGGTGTGCTGGTTCTTTTGATGAACGCTATAAAAGTGTAACCAACGCCTTTGTTAAAATTCTCAATAAAGTGGGAATTGATTTTGCGGTGCTTGGCTCAGAAGAAGCCTGTACTGGCGATCCTGCACGCAGAGGCGGAAACGAGTTCCTTTTTCAGATGCAAGCAGTGGCCAATATTCAAGTACTCAACGGATACAACGTAAAGAAAATTGTAACAGCTTGTCCACATTGTTTTAATACGCTAAAAAATGAATATCCCGATCTTGGTGGTAACTATGAAGTAATTCATCATAGTACTTTTTTACAGCAACTCATCAATGAAGGAAAAGTGAGTCTGAAAGGTGGAGGAGAATTTAAGGGGAAGAAAATTACGTATCACGATTCGTGCTATTTAGGTAGAGCAAATAATGTGTATGAAGCACCTCGTATGGTGCTAGAAGCTTTGGATGCTGAGCTAGTGGAGATGAAGCGCTGTAAGACAAAAGGTTTATGCTGTGGAGCTGGTGGTGCGCAAATGTTTAAAGATGCTGAACCTGGAAATAAAGAAATTAATATAGAACGTACTGAAGAAGCACTAGCAACTGGTGCTACTATTATTGCATCAGCTTGTCCCTTTTGCATGACCATGATGACCGATGGGGTAAAGAGCAAAGAAAAAGAAGACAAGGTAAAGGTGCTCGATTTAGCTGAGTTAATAGCACAAGGGGAAGGCTTGTAATTTTACAAATTAAAAACTAATAACGTTTATGAAATACTTTTTTATAATTTCAAGCAGCTTATTGCTAGGCTTTTACAGTTGCACCAAGAGTACTGAAAACTACGAAGAATTAAGCTTGAAATACGACTCAATACTTGTTTCAAATTCCGCAGCACAAAACACCATTAATAGTTTGGAGGAAATCGCAAATATCATCGATTCTATAGACGAGAAATATGATGATCTTAATTTTGACCTTGAAGTAGGTACTGAGTATGCTAGTTATACTGATAAGATGAATAAAATAATGAAGTATGTTGAAAATGCTGAAGCGACAATAGCTAATCTAGAAAATAAATTGGGAAAAGAGGCGTCTATAATTACGAATATAAAAAAGAATTTGAGTTTGAAAACAGCAAAAGTTAAAGAGCTAGAGCAAGCCGTAGAGAGTTTAAATGATAAAAATGAAAAATTGTTTAATTTAATAACGGTGCAAGGCCAAACCATTCACAACAAAGCAATGGAACTCGAACTAAAAACACAAGAAGTTGCTTTAATACAAGCCCACATTGAAGAATTATTAATTAGCGCTAAAGTAAATGAAGCTAATGCATTTTATGCAAGAGCAGAAGCTCTTGAAGAAGCAGCAAACCGCACTCAATTGGCACCAAGAAAAAAGAAAGAAACGCTTAGGCAAGCATTAGAACTATATAGACAATCTTTTCAAAATGGCAATAAAGCTGCAGCAGCCAAAATAGAGAAGCTTCAACAACGCTTGAATTAACGTAAACCGTACTGAAAAAACACTAGCAACTAGTGCCAATATCATTTCACCGTTGCGCCTTCTGTATGGCAATGATGACAGATAATTTAAAAAGCAAAGAAAAATAGGGAAATGTAAAAGTGCTAGGTATAGCACTTATAGTTTATGCTTCTTTCTTTTAAGAAATACTATACTGGCTACAAACGTTTTTAAATTTCATATGTGAACATTATTCTTTTTTAAAAAAAGACAAGCATAAAAATAGAGCCTTTCCCAACCGATGATGTTACGGAAATTTCAGCATTTAATTTATCTGCTGCTTCCTTTACAATAAAAAGCCCTAACCCAGAACCTTCAGAGTTTGAGTTAGCTCTAAAAAACATTTCGAAAATTTTGTCTAAATACACCTTCTCAATTCCTATTCCGTTGTCTTCAACCGAAATAATAGTTCGGTTATCTTTTTTGTAAGCACTTAAATGTATCTTACATACTTCGTTTTCTTTTCTATACTTAAGTGAGTTTGAAATAAAATTGGAAAGAATAGTGTTAAGACGTACTGGGTCTGTAACTAATGACACATCATCTTTTACCTCGT
>JAOULS010000185.1 GCA_029881895.1 Cyclobacteriaceae bacterium
TTATAGCCATAGTATCTAATAGCCATTACAAATGCAGCATTTTCATATAGCTACTTGATTTTTTTTCTAAGAGGTAAGTTTATAAAATGATCTATGCTCATAGATGAATAAAAACAATATATATATATATTAGAATTAAATTTTTTTAAGCTGTAATACTACCAATCAATGTTTAATCGTATAATATGCTCACGAATCCCTTTACCGTGACTTAGCAATACTCATTGATTGTTTCCTTCTATATACCCATGGTGCTGTAGGGTTATCAGATGCCCAGAGCCCAATTCTTTTTTCTTTTGAATTTTGCTCAATGACAGGCAACTCATTGTTTGTGGATTTCAAAATATTATGCCAAGCATATCCTGCTTTTAATAGCTCAACCTCAGCATTATTGCCATTTTTTAATGTGATTCCTGCTAATCGATTTCCCCACATGTCTTTCCCCTTCATTTCTACGGTAACCTTTTTCTTTAATAATAGTTTTTTAGTGAATTCTTTGGCTTCATCTCCAAACAACTGACCTAGCTCTGGGCTATCAACGTCTTTAAACATAACTTCAAAAGTCTCATTGCTTTCTGTTAAAATCTCTAATGTATTGCCATCAATGACTTTCGTCACTTTAGCAGTAAAGATGTTGTCGTTGTAAAAACTATAACTGCTTGTAAAGATTAGTAAAAAAACCAGTATAAAGATGTTATGCATTATGCACTCCTTTGTTTAGTGAAAAAGAATATACTTGTAAATATAAGGAGTGAAGTCGAGTGTTTTTTATTGTAAAATCACACTATCTTTCTTGTGTAAGATTATTTGTTGTTTTTGACTAATTTTAGTTGTGATGTAGAATGAGTATAATTTCTTTATAGATAACCTTCTCCTTTTTTAGATTTCACATCATTTACAAATTCACGCATTTTTGCTTCATTATTTTTTTTGCAAATCAGTAATACATTATCACAGTCTGCCACAACATAATCCTCTAGCCCTTCTACAACAATCATTTTTTCATCATCTCCTTTTATCATTGTGTTTTTCACATCGTAGAGGAGTGCATTTGCTTGGACAACATTTTCATTTTTGTCTTTTTCCATACTTTCATGTAAAGAACTCCAATGACCTAGGTCTAGCCAAGTAAAATCGCCTAACAGGACATGTACTTCATTCGATTTTTCCATGATAGCATAGTCTACAGAAATGTTTTTACAAAGCATATATACTTCGGAAATTCTCTCTTGTTCTTCGCTAGTAAAATATACAGGTTCTATATCTGAAAATGCTTCATAAATTTCAGGTAAATATTCTTCGAAAGCAGCCAATATAGCAGTAGCTTTCCAGATAAAGATACCAGCATTCCACACGTAATCTCCACTTTCTATAAACTTTTCAGCTAATTCTTTAGTAGGCTTTTCTGTAAATGTTTTCACTCTTTTTAAGAGGTTTTCTTCATTTTTATATTGAATATAACCATATCCAGTTTCGGGTCGAGTTGGATTTATACCTATAGTAATTAATCGTTTATCATCAGCATTTTCGAGACCTGCTAGTATTGTATTGTTAAATTCATCTACGTTAAAAATGGCATGATCAGAAGGTGATACTACAATTTTCGCATTTTTATTATTTTTTATTATTTTAGAACTTGCATAGGCGATACAGGGAGCCGTATTTTTTTTAAAAGGTTCTAACAATATTTGATCATTGGATATTTGAGGAAGTTGTTCTTTTGTAATACTACTGTATTGTTCATTGGTTATTATATATATATTTTCTTCTGGTATAATTTTTGAAAATCGTTCGAAAGTAAGTTGGAGTAAGGACTTTCCAACGCCCAAAATATCTAGAAATTGTTTTGGCTTTTGTTGTCTACTATAGGGCCAAAAACGAGTTCCTGTACCACCAGCCATAATTACTACAAAATTGTTTTTCATCATACTATCCCTTCTTTTAATAAATCATGTAAATGTACAAAACCTACAACCTTATTCTTATTTATCACTATAATTTGAGCAATATTGTTTTGTTGCATGATGCTTAATGCCTTTGTGGCATAGTCACCCTTGTTTACAGTAACAGGATTCACAGACATGACGTCTTTAGCAACAATATCGGTTAAATTGGCATTATTTTGTAGCATTCTTCTCAAATCGCCATCTGTAATTATACCTATTAATTTATCCGCTTCGTTTACTACAGCAGCAGACCCTAATCTTTTTTTGGAGATCTCAACAATTGCATCTTTTATAGCAGTATCACCTTTTACTATTGGTAGTTCATGATTGGGGTAAATATCATCAACTTTAAGATACAATTGTTTTCCTAGCGCTCCTCCAGGGTGGTATTTTGCAAAATCATCACTTCCAAATGCCTTCATCTCCAACAAGCAAACCGCTAAAGCATCTCCCATTGCTAAGTGAGCTGTAGTACTTGTTGTTGGGGCTAAATTATTAGGACATGCTTCTTCACCTATTGTAGCATTTAGCACATAATCGGCTTGACTTGCTAAATAAGAAGAAGTATTACTAACAAGTGCTACTAATTTTGTGTCCATTCTTTTAATTAAAGGTACAAGTACTTTTATTTCTGGAGTATTGCCGCTTTTTGATATACAAATCACTATGTCGCCTTTTTGAACCATCCCTAAATCACCATGAATGGCATCTGCCGCATGCATAAATAGTGCAGGAGTACCTGTTGAGTTCAACGTAGCTACTATTTTAGTAGCAATGATAGCACTTTTTCCAATTCCAGCAATTATAACCCGACCTTTTATACTTAAAATCTCTTTAACACAATTTTCGAAATCATTATCGACTAATTCTGCTAAATTTCTTACAGCATCAGCCTCATTTATAAGAGTATTAATAGCAATGGTTTTAATATTTTTCATTAAATTCAATAGATTATTATTAATTGGGTAAAGATACCCAAAAAACAATAATTCATCACTCTGAACAGTTTTATAAAAAAAAGATGTTGGTAGGACAGGAAGATTTATTGAAAACAAAGTTAAAAGAAATTTTTGGATATGGTCAATTTCGTGGTAATCAGGAAATAGTCATAAAAAATATTTTAGCAAATAAAAACACCTTTGTAATTATGCCCACTGGGGCAGGGAAATCATTATGTTATCAACTTCCTGCATTAGTTCAGGATGGCCTTGCGATAGTAATTTCTCCTCTTATTGCTTTAATGAAAAATCAAGTTGATCAGCTCAACGCATTTGGTATAAATGCTCGATTTTTGAATTCAACATTAAGCAAAGGGGAAATAACAAGACTAAAAAAGAGCTGTATTAACGGTGAAGTGAAGCTTTTGTATGTAGCACCTGAATCACTCACTAAGGTTGAAAATGTAGAATTTTTAAAAAATGTTTCAATTTCATTTGCTGCCATTGACGAAGCACATTGTATTTCTGAATGGGGACATGATTTTAGACCTGAGTATAGGAGGATTAGAGATATTCTTGGTCAATTGGGAAATTTACCTCTTATAGCGCTAACCGCAACTGCAACCCCAAAAGTACAACAGGATGTCGTAAAGAACCTTCACATGGAAGGATCAGATGTTTTTTTATCTTCATTTAATCGCAGTAACTTATACTATGAAGTACGCCCTAAGCAAAATGCAAAAAAACATTTGATTAAATTTATTAAAGGGCATAAAGGTAAGTCAGGAATTATTTATTGCTTGAGTAGGAAAAAAGTAGAGGAAATAGCCGAGTTACTACGTGTGAATGGGATTAAGTCAGCACCATATCATGCAGGACTAGAATCTCAAGTAAGAATGAAAAATCAAGATGATTTTTTAAATGAAGAAACGGATGTGATTGTAGCCACAATAGCTTTTGGGATGGGAATAGATAAACCTGATGTTAGGTTTGTAGTACATTATGATGTTCCCAAATCATTAGAAGGATATTATCAGGAAACGGGGAGAGCTGGCCGAGATGGTTTGGAAGGACATTGTTTAATGTTTTATAGTCATAATGATCTAAACAAACTTGAAAAGTTTAATAAAGACAAACCTGTTACAGAAAGAGAGAATGCTAGGACTCTTTTACAAGAGATGGCATTTTATGCAGAATCGGCTGTGTGCAGAAGAAAACAATTGCTTCATTATTTTGGTGAAGAATATAAAGATGATGCTTGCAAGAAAAATGGAATGTGTGATAACTGTTCACATCCAAAAGAAAAATTTGAAGGAAAAGAGTATGCACTTATTGTGTTAAAAGTAGTAAAACAGACCTCACAACGTTTTGGTTTAAATCATATTTCTGATGTTATTTTAGGTAATAAAACACAGCATGTGGTGAGTTATGAGCATGACAAATTAGAAATTTTTGGCATCGGCAATACTGATACTGCCGATTTTTGGAAAACCGTGCTTCGTCAAACGCTATTATTTTCATATTTAGAAAAAGATATTGATAATATCGGTGTGTTGAAAATATCGGATAAAGGGGAAGAGTTTTTAAAAAACCCTGAGGATATTGAATTTACAAAAGATCATGATTATTCAGATTTAGGTGAAGAAGAAGAGTCACTAAAAGAAACTATAAATACTAGAGCGTATGATGACACGCTTTTCGGTTTATTGAAAAATTTAAGAAAGAGAGTTGCAAAGCAAAAGAACTTGCCTCCTTATGTTATTTTTCAGGATCCTTCATTAGAAGAAATGGCCACTACCTACCCTACTACTAAAGAAGAGTTAGCTCAAGTAAATGGAGTGGGGATGGGAAAAGTTCAGAAATTCGGAAAATTTTTCATTGATGAAATTGAAAAATATGTAAATGAGAATGATATCATTACCGCTTCAGATGTGGTAGTCAAAACATCTGCTCAAAAATCAAAATTAAAAGTACACATTATACAGCAAATTGACAGAAAAATTGATTTAGACGAAATAGCAGAAACAAATAGTTTGAACTTACTTCAACTAATAGAAGAAATTGAGCATATTTGTTACTCAGGCACGCGTCTAAATCTTGATTATTATATCGATCAAATTCTTGACGATGAAAAGCAGGATGATATTTTTGATTATTTTTTGAATGCCGAAACAGATAGTATGAAAATGGCATTAGAAGAGGAGAATAATGATGAATTTAGCGAAGAAGAACTACGACTGATGCGAATTAAATTTTTGTCAGAGTACGCTAATTAATTTTTTTACAAATAAAACAATCAAAAATTATTTTATAATTTTAACTTAATTTATCATTAGGCAATGAATATACTTGTAATAGGTAGTGGGGGAAGAGAGCACACATTAGCGTGGAAAATTAAACAAAGCAAAAAATGTGATACGTTATATGTAGCTCCAGGGAATGCGGGAACAGCTTTAATCGCCAATAATGTCAACATAAGTGATTTTAATGAAATAGCTGATTTTTGTATTAAGAAGAATATTGAAATGATTGTTGTTGGTCCAGAAGGGCCATTGGTGGAGGGATTTACGGATTTCATCACTTCGTCAAGTGCATACAATCATATAAAAGTAATAGGGCCATCAAAAAAAGGAGCTCAACTTGAAGGAAGTAAGGATTTTTCGAAAGCCTTCATGAACAAGTACGGAATCCCAGCGGCAAAATCAAAGACATTTACAGTTGCAGAAATTAATGAAGCAAAAGAATACATTGCCTCTTATTCCCCCCCGATAGTTTTAAAGGCGGACGGTTTAGCAGCAGGGAAAGGAGTGATAATTGCTGAATCTGTTGCAGAAGCACAGTCGTCAATAGAAAACATGCTCGTTAATAAACAGTTTGGAGAAGCAAGCAGTAAGGTATTGGTAGAGGAATTTTTAGAAGGTATTGAGCTCTCAGTATTTGTGCTTACCGATGGTGATAATTTTGTTATTCTTCCTGAGGCTAAAGATTATAAACGAATAGGAGAAGGAGATACGGGACCAAATACAGGTGGGATGGGAGCTGTTTCCCCAGTATCGTTTGCAAATGATGGTTTCATGAAAAAAGTGAAAGAAAAAGTAATTATCCCTACGATTTCAGGGTTAAAATCGGATAATATAGATTATAAAGGGTTTATTTTCATAGGTTTAATGAATGTAAATGGAGAGCCTTATGTAATAGAGTATAATGTAAGAATGGGAGACCCAGAAACTGAAGCAGTTATTCCAAGAATAAAAAATGATATTATTGATCTTTTTGAAAAAACAGCTAATTCAGAACTTGAAAATACTTCATTGGAAATTGATGAGAGGGTAGCAGCTACCGTTGTTTTGGTTTCGGAGGGTTATCCTGAGCGTTATAATAAAGGAGAAATAA
>JAOULS010000186.1 GCA_029881895.1 Cyclobacteriaceae bacterium
TACATCACCTTCACTACGGTTAGAAGTAGTTATTAAAAGTTTGTTCTCAATATTTGCCAGCATCCAAATAATGGGAGAACGGGAACGTGCTTGAATATTTTGGAGCGCTAAATCATCTTTTTCCCAACTTAATTTTCTTCCTAAAACATTTTCGATCTTCCCAGTATATGTATTGATCGCCTCGTCTATTGTCCAATGATGAAATGTGGCGCCTAATGATTCAGCTAAAGTTTTAGCAGCATTAAAGGTAGTGAGAGATGAATGTATTGTTCCTTGATAGGCACAAGTGAGTAGCTGTGCAGTTATTTTTTTTTCAGTTTTCTCTATGGAAAAATCATCGGTTATTTCAATATCCGCTCTTCCTAAGGCTTTTAAAAATCTGTTGGCACCAAGTGTTTGAATCCCTATTTTAATCATGTGAGCGACTAAAACAGCACAGGTGGCAGAATCGGCACCGCCACTTAATGAAATCACAAAACCTTTGCTTTTGCTTTTGCGGAGATAGTCGAAAAGTCCTAGTGAAACTGATTTTGCAAATTCTTCATTTTTGGATAAGGTTGGAGGTATTGGTTGTGGGTTGTTTTTCTTGTCAAAATCAATGGTTGAAGTTGTGAATACGAAGTCATTAAATGACAACAATTCATTGGTAGCAAGTATTTCTCCTCCTTTTGTAATCAACGTTTGGCCATCGTATATCATCTTTCCTGCTTCGTTTCCAAGAAGGTTCACAAACAGATAGGTACAGTTAAATTTTTGAGATGATTTCGAGAAAAGGAGTTTTCGATTATCCGATTTCCCGAAGGCGAAATGACTAGCACTAGGGTTTAGTATCAATTCCACTTCTCTTTCAATTAACCGGCAAGCGGGTCGATCGTCAACCCAAGCATCTTCACAAATTTCAAATCCAATTTTCACATCGTTGATGGTGTAAATAATGTCACCTATATCATAGCTGTCGCCAAGATATTCGAATGATTTTATTTCACCTCTTTTCCAAGGGGTGAACCAACGGAATTCATAATGAACACCATCGGAAGGTAAGTTTTGCTTGGCGGTAATTCCTAATAGTTTTTGATTTTGAATAACCGCTACACAATTATAGACCTTGTTATTTATACGAATGGGCAGTCCCACACATATTGTAATATTTTGACATAGAGGGATGATTTCTTCAAGCTTTTGGAGTGCTTTTTTAGGCAACCAGTTGCTTAAAAATAAATCTTCGCACCCATAACCCGTTATCGTAAGTTCATTGAAACAGAGTAAATCAACTTGTTGTTGTTGTGCTTTAAGAATCGCATCAGAAATGTTTTTCAGATTATTTTGCCAATCAATAGGGGTTTGATTGAGCGCTGCTCCAGCAATTTTTAAAGTTCTGGTCATTACTATAATGCTAATTTTTGACACGCTTTGGAGGCGGCAGCTTGTTCAGCTCTTTTTTTACTAGAGCCATGGCCTTCTCCTACCACCTCCTCTTCGATGATGACATGTGCGGTAAACTCTTTATAATTTCCTTTAGAAATAATATTCTTTATATCAAAACTTAATGGTTTTCCTTCTTTTTGAGCCCATTCAATTACTTTGCTTTTAAAATTTGAGTCAGTTTCAATCAATTCATCCAAATCGAAGTGGGGTACTAGTAATTTTCTTATAATAAAATTTGAGCAAAAGGAATGTCCTCGATCAAGGTATACAGCTCCGACCAGTGCTTCAAGTGTGTTTCCATAAATGGATTTATGTGATCGAGTATTTCGGTTATTTTCGTATGAAATAATACTATTAATACCGATTTTTTTAGCCAATAAATTCAGCGATTCTCTATTTACGATTTTGGATCTTGTTTCGGTAAGAAAGCCTTCATCTTTGAATGGGAATTTTTTGAAAAGATGTTCAGCCACTACAGATCCTAAAATAGCATCGCCTAAAAATTCTAATCGTTCATTAGAATCTTTAATGCCTCCTAGGTTTGTTTTGGCTACCGAACTATGGCTAGTTGCTAAAACATAAAGGTCGATGTTAAGTGGATTTCCACCTATCATCGACTTTATGGATGTGTTTAGATTTTTCTCTTGTTCTGAAAATTTCCTGAATAAGTTAAAAAAGTGCCTAATCAATGCACGAATCACTATTCTTCAAGTTTTCTGAAAATAATAGAAGTGTTATGACCTCCAAAGCCAAACGTATTACTTACCGCAACATTTATATCACGCTTTTGCGCTTTATTAAATGTGAAATTAAGCCTAGGGTCAATGGTGTCATCATCTGTAAAATGATTAATAGTAGGGGGTACAACCCCATGATTAATAGCCATAATACATGCAGCTGCTTCAATAGCTCCTGCAGCGCCTAATAAGTGCCCTGTCATGGATTTAGTAGAGCTGATATTTAGATTATAGGCATGTTCACCAAAAACTTTTAAAATCGCTTTTGCTTCACCGGCATCTCCTAATGGAGTAGATGTTCCGTGTACATTAATATAATCAACGTCTTCTGGTTTAATATTTGCGTCACGAATAGCATTTTTCATTACATTCATAGCTCCTAATCCTTCAGGATGAGGGGCGGTAATATGATGAGCATCTGCTGACATGCCTCCGCCAATGAGTTCTGCATATATTTTTGCACCTCTTGCTTTGGCGTGTTCGTATTCTTCTAGGATTAATGCTGCAGAACCTTCGCCCAATACAAATCCATCTCTTTCTTTATCGAATGGTCGAGAAGCAGTTTCAGGAGAATCATTTCTTTCGGAAAGTGCTTTCATTGCATTAAATCCTCCAAGTCCCGCTTCATTTACAGATGCTTCGGATCCACCAGTAATTGCAATATCCATATGTCCCAACCTAATGTAATTTAGGCTGTCTATGATCGCATTAGTGGCAGATGCACAGGCAGATACTGTAACAAAATTAGGCCCTCTAAATCCATATTTAATGGAAATATACCCAGCACTAATATCCGAAATCATTTTAGGGATAAAGAAAGGGTTAAAACGAGGTTTGCGGTCATTATTAACGAAGTTTTCAACTTCATTTTGAAAAGTACTAATGCCACCTATTCCAGATCCCCATATAACTCCAGCTCGATCTAGATCTATTTTATCCAAATCTAACCCAGAATTTTGAAAGGCCTCTTCGGCCGTAACCATAGCGTATTGAGTGAAAGGATCCATTTTTCGTGCTTCCTTACGATCTAAATAATCAGTAGCAACGAAATTTTTTACTTCACAGGCGAACTTGGTTTTGAAATTTTCAGGATCAAACCCAGTTATATGGGCGGCTCCACTAACGCCATTAGAAAGACCTTGCCAAAATTCATCAGCAGTATTTCCTATTGGCGTTAGTGCACCTATTCCCGTTACAACAACTCTTCTTAAAGACATAAAAAGGAGTATGTTTAAAAATTAATTTATTTTACGTTTTCTTCCAGATAAGAAATAGCTTGACCTACTGTACCTATGTTCTCAGCTTGATCATCTGGAATAGAAATGTTGAATTCTTTTTCAAATTCCATAATTAATTCAACAGTATCAAGAGAGTCAGCTCCAAGATCGTTAGTGAAGCTTGCTTCAGGAGTAACCTCAGATTCCTCAACTCCCAACTTGTCAATGATGATACTCTTTACTTTTTGTGCAATTTCAGACATTTTTTTACTTTTTAGTAGTTAAAATACTTTGCAAAGAAATACATTTAAACTAATAATGTCAAACAATTTTTTTAAAGTTATTTTTTTGCTTTTTTAATCCATATATAAAGCACTTATACGGTCACTAATTATTATTTTTGTAGTTGAGAATTATTTGAAGCAGGTGATTAACAATGAAAGAAATAAAATTAAAGGCAAATGTAAGTTATGATTTTGACCTTTTTGGAATAACTTCTTTACATAAAGACTACAAACTAGCGTGGTTAATAAATAAGGCTTTGCATATAAACTTAGTAAAAGTTAAAGATAGCAAAGTAACGTTTGACGAAGTGAAGAGGTTGGAGGCATGTTGTTTTGAATACGTGTCTCATGGCGTTGTAATAAAATTATTGAGTAATAAAGTATATAAAGAAGAAGGACATCAACAAAATTTTTTAATACCAGAGCATAAACATTTTGATTTTTTTCTTCTTAGGGAGGGACAAGATGACGAGGTGACGAATCTAACAAACAAACTGAAACAAATAAATGGATTAGAATTTATCACTAAAATGGACATCATGAAACTGAAGTCAAGAGAGAACTTTATATTTTAAATTATGGAAGAGAAAATTATTTTTAACAAAACCAAAGTAATAGCTACAGTAGGACCAGCTTCAAACTCGAAAGAAATGCTCACCAAATTAATAAAAGCTGGTGCAGATGTATTTCGTTTAAATTTTTCACATGGGACACACGAAGATCACAAAAAGGTTATTAATCTTATTAAGAAGATTAATGAAGAACTGAACACAAACATAACCATGCTTCAGGATTTGCAAGGGCCTAAAATCAGGTTAGGAGAAATGAAGGATGGGGTAGAAATAGTTGAAGGTGATGAGTTTATAATTACGACAGAAAATATAGTAGGAGATCATTTAATGGGAAGCACAGTATATACTTCATTGCCTAATGATGTGAATGTTGGTGATATGATACTTATTGATGACGGTAAAATTGAAGTTAAAGTATCAAAGGTAGAGGGAAACAAGGTGTTTACTACAGTAGTATATGGTGGCCCAGTGAAATCAAGAAAAGGGATAAACTTGCCTCAGTCTAATGTGTCAGCACCATCACTTACAGAGAAAGATAAGAAAGATTTAGAGTTTGGCCTTGATCATGATGTTGAATGGGTGGCACTATCTTTTGTGCGTAAGGCAGAAGATATAATATATTTGAGAGACTTAATAGAAAAAAGAGGGAAGTCAACAAAAATAATTGCTAAAATAGAAAAACCTGAAGCACTAAGAAATGCAGATGAAATCATTGAAGCTTCTGATGCGATAATGGTAGCTAGAGGTGATTTGGGAGTTGAAATAGTAATGGAAGAGGTGCCTATGGTGCAGAAGGAGTTGGTACTTAAATGTAATGATGCTGCTAAACCCGTAATTATTGCTACTCAAATGATGGAGAGCATGATCGAAAATGCTAGGCCTACCCGAGCAGAGACCAATGATGTTGCTAATGCAGTACTAGATGGTGCTGACGCTGTAATGCTTTCTGCGGAAACTGCCGCTGGAAAGTATCCTATTGAAGTAGTAAAAAGCATGGTTCGTACAATCAGTAACATTGAAAATCATGAATTAATTTATTATAATCATGAATTGCCTAATAAAGATTCCGATCATTACTATAACGATACGTTAATACTTTCTGCTTGTAGATTGGCCAAAGCTACTAAAGCAAAAGCAATAACTGGAATGACATTTTCTGGGTATACAGCTTTTCAGTTATCTAGTAATAGACCGAAGGCAGGTATATTTATTTTCACTCATAACCGACCATTGTTAAAAACAGTAAATTTGATTTGGGGTGTGAGAGGATTTTATTATGATAAAGAGGTCTCTACAGATGATACCTTTTCTGATATTGAAAAAATATTGGTTGATGCAGGTCATTTATCAAAAGGAGACATTGTGATTAATACGGCAAGTATGCCTTTAAGAGCTAAAGGAAGAGCCAATGCGATTAAGATGTGTGTGGTAGAGTAGAGGAAGGTTTTTCAGGAGAAACTATTACCACAGTCTCTTTATCGACAATTACAGCTCCATGAGGTAGTCCTTTAGGTTTTCGGACAAATTTTTTAGGAGTTACAATTACAGGACATAGCGATTCATTTTTTCGTTTTGAGTAAAAAGCCGCCCATTGGGCGGCTTTTTCTATTACATGTTTCGGGAAGTTTTTACCTGATTGATACTTAATAATTACATGAGACCCACTAACATCTTTAGCATGAAGCCAGAGGTCTTCTTTCCATGCTAACCTCTGAGTTACGATATCATTATTTTTTGCATTTTTTCCTATCCAGATTGAAAAACCATCGAAGGAAAGGTTATGATAGGGGAGTGTTTTTTCCTTTTCAGAGATGTTAGCAGGCTGAATTATATTTTTCTTTACAAACTTTCGTAGTAACGTGGTATCTTCACTAGAAGAAATTACGTGTAACTGCTCGTTGTACAGAACGGATTCTTTTTTCTTTTTTGAAATAGCCTCCTTTAGACTCTGAATTTCTATTTTTTGATTTTTT
>JAOULS010000013.1 GCA_029881895.1 Cyclobacteriaceae bacterium
CTCCTCCTCCACAAGAAATCAATACTGAAGACACTAGCAGCATTGAAAATAGTTTGTTGATTTTTTTCATCTCTATAATTATTTTTGTGGGACAAAATTAGTTCCAAATAGAGCATCCGTATAGTATTTAATGTTATGTTTATGTTAACAAAAAATTAAGAATGGATAATATTGAAATTAGCTTTTATTATTATTGCTGAACATTAAAACAAAACTTAACTACTTAAACCATGAAATTCGGAATATTTGAAGGATTACAGCTAATAGGGGCACTTGGCTTTTTTATCTATGGGATGAAGGTAATGAGTGAAGGCATTCAAAAAGTAGCTGGCTCTAAAATGCGTCAAATATTAAGCGCAATGACTTCAAATCGCATTAAAGGCGTGATAACGGGCTTCACACTTACAGGATTAGTTCAGTCATCTTCTGCCACAACTGTAATGGTGGTGAGTTTTGTGAACGCAGGCTTGCTTTCATTAACAGAGTCAATTGGCGTAATCATGGGCGCAAATATCGGAACTACTATTACTGCTTGGCTAATTTCTATTGTAGGGTTCAAAGTGAAAATAGCCTCTATTGCGCTTCCTATAATTGCTCTTGGTTTCCCATTGCTATTTGTAAGTAAAAGTAAAGTAAAAGCCTGGGGCGAAGTATTGATAGGATTTGCATTACTATTTATTGGACTAAACGAGCTAAAAGGATCTGTCCCAGATTTGAAGTCGAATCCTGAAATATTGGAATTTTTAGCCTCCTACACTGATATGGGGATGATTTCTCTACTTCTCTTTATAGGTATTGGGACATTATTAACGATTACTGTTCAGTCATCAAGTGCGGCTATGGCATTAACATTAGTTATGGCCAATCAAGGTTGGATTCCTTTTGAACTGGCTGCAGCAATGGTATTAGGAGAAAACATAGGAACCACTATTACTGCCAATTTAGCTGCAATGATTGGTAATATACATGCAAAAAGAGCGGCTAGAGCTCACTTTATTTTTAATATTTTTGGTGTCGTCTGGATGATATTAGTATTTGGATTATTTATCACAGGTATTGATAATTATATGCAGTCAACACGAGGAGTCTCTCCTCTTGACCCTGAGCAATATGCCTCAATCCCAATTGCACTATCATTTTTTCATACAAGTTTCAATATTATCAACACGTTGTTATTAGTAGGCTTTGTTAATTTTATAGCAAAAATCGTTATAAAAATGGTGCCCTCAAAAGGTGATGATGAAGAATATCACCTTGAGCATATTGGGTTAAACATGATCAAAACACCAGATATTTCAATACTTGAAGCAAGAAAGGAAATTGCCAAATTTGGTATGCTCACAAGTAAGATGTCGGGAATAGTACGCGAATTAATTGAGAAGAAAAAAATAGGAAAAATAAACAAGCTTGTTGAACGGGTTAAAAACTATGAAGAAATAACCGATAGGATTGAAGTAGAAATCGCTACGTTTTTATCAAAAGTATCTGAAGGAAATATTAGTGAGGAATCCTCTTTTAAAATTAGAGGCTTGCTCAGCATTAATAATGACATGGAAAGAATTGGAGATATTTTTTATCAACTGTCACTTGCTATTTCTAGAAAACAGGAAGATAAATTATGGTTCACCGATGGACAAATGGCTGGACTATACGAGATGTTCACTCTAGTAGACGAAGCATTAGCTATCATGAATAAAAACCTTGAGTCAGATTACAGTAAAGTTACAATTGATGAATCATTAGCAAAAGAAAGAGAAATTAATGCCAAGAGAAATGACTTAAGAAGAAAGCACTTAGGCAAGATTGAAAAAGGAGAGTATGACATAAAAAGCGGATTAATATATAGCGATATTTTTAATCTTTTAGAAAGAGTTGGCGACCATGTTATCAACGTAACAGAAGGTATAGTGGGAGAAGTGTAGATTTCACATCATCATACCTTATTAATTTTTATGATTTAACCATTTAGAGTTGTGCTGTATGATTCTGAAAGTAAAATAAAATGCATCGCCTTTTTTATAGGGGTATTCGTCTGTCTTAATACCTATAGCCAAACGTCAAAACCGATTATTTATCTTATCCCTGGACAAGGGGCTGATGAACGATTGTTCAGCAAACTTACATTTGATAAAAATGCCTATAGCATTAAGCACATAAAGTACCACACCCCTGAAAAGAATACAACATTAAAGAGCTATGCGCTACAGTTGTCAAAACAAATTGATACTACAGAGGCTTTTATTCTTGTAGGCGTTTCGTTGGGAGGAATGATCGCTACTGAATTAATTGATTTTCTATCTCCAGAAAAAGTTATCATTATCTCTAGTGCAAAATCAAAAAAGGAACTTCCATTTAGATATCGTATTCAAAAAGTAATGCCTATTTATAAATTATTAAGTAGCCGAGCGATAAAAAGGGGGGCTTTTATCATGCAGCCAATCGTTGAACCTGACAGAAATGTAGAAGAAGAAATATTCAAAAGCATGTTGACTGATAAAAACAAACACTTCATGAAACGATCTGTACAAATGATTATTCAGTGGAATCGAACCATTTATTCATCTGACATAATTCATATTCATGGTGATAAAGACAACACTATCCCCATTAGAAACATCAATTACGATTATGCAGTAATTGACGGCTCACATATGATGACCCTTACTAGGCCTGAAATAATTAGTAAAATACTTAATAAAGCATTAAACCGATAACCTATACTTTAGGACGACACAACAAAACACCTTTGAAGCACTAATTGATGTTGATTTCCAAAATTTTCGTAACACCAATTTTTTAATTCTTGAATTTCTTCATCAATTAACGTTTTTATTGCTTTTCTCAATTCTTTTTCAAAAAGTTTGCCGTCAAAGCTCACTTTCTTTAGGATTGTTTTTATGTATTCTAACATATTGATCCGTGTTTTTGATGATTTTGAAACAATTATCACTTTTTACAACCTTTAATATACAAAATAGTAAATGGAATTAAAGATTACTTTAAATTTGTATTGCAGTAATGTGACATTTAATACGCAACACATGTTTAATAATGCTATATTGAAATACGTATTTTCTACCTTAATAGTTGTTCTTTTTTTATCACAAAGTTTCGCTCAAGAGATTGAAATTGAATTAGGCCCTAACGAAATAGCCGAAAATCAAGGATTCCCTATTTCTATAGTAGTGAAAAACGGTAGATTAAGAAGTTATGATGAATTTCCTGACTTCCCAGGTTTTACCAAGAGAGGGACTTCCTCCCAGTCGAGTACTAACATTGTGAATGGACAAATTAGTTCAAGTCATAAAATTATTATGACATATGCTCCTACAGGTCAAGGAACTTTCGTTCTCCCTCCTTTTCAGATGGAAATTAATGGAACTATGATAAAATCTACAGGAAAGAAGGTGAAAGTTGGTCCTGCCACGCAACAACGACAAAACAACAGCCCTTTTAGTCACGATCCATTTGAAGACTTTTTTGGACGAAGTCGATCTGCCCCTACCGAATATGTCGATATTGAAGAAGATGCTTTCTTGGCATTGACTGTAGATAAAAATGAAGTATATATAGGAGAAGGGTTTACTTCAACACTCTCATTTTATGTAGCCGATGACAATCGAGCCCCTTTACAATTTCATGAACTTGGAAAACAATTAAATGAAATTCTTAAAGAATTACGCCCTGAAAATTGCTGGGAAGAAAATTTTAATATCGAAAACATAAATGGTGAGCCAGTAACTATTAATAATAAAGGATATGCTAAATATAAACTTTATCAAGCTACTTTTTATCCACTCAATACAGAAACGATAAAATTTTCTCCTATAGAATTGAAAATGATAAAATATAAGGTGGCACGAAACCCTTCCTTTTTTGGCCAAAATCGTCAAGAAGATTTTAAAACTTTTTATTCTAAAGCCAAAACAGTAAAAGTTAAAGAGCTTCCTGCTCATCCACTACGTGAAAAAGTTGCTGTAGGCAACTATCGGCTAGATGAAAAAATTAACAGCAATGATTTACAAACTGGACAAAGTTTTTCATACCAATTTAGCATTTATGGACTAGGTAATATTTCTGCAATTGAAAAGCCTTCTCTTCCTAAGACTAAAGAATTTGATTTTTACGACCCTAACATCATGCAAAATGTAAATCGTAGAAACAATAAAGTAACAGGCTCTAAAACGTTCAACTACTTTGGCATTCCAAACGAGCCGGGCACTCACAAATTAAGCAATTATTTTGAATGGGTATTTTTTAACCTTGCTAAAGATGATTACGACACTTTACGATCAACCGAAATTTTAAATGTAATAGGTGAAAGCAAAAAAAACGAACACATAAAAGCCAATGACCTTGGTGCATTTTACGATCGTATTGAATTTGAAAACAACGAACTTGAAAACGTAAATCAATACGAAAAGACTAAATTATTGGTGAACGTGTTTATTTTTATTATGTTGGTCCTTTCTGGCTTCTTATTTTTCAAAAAATCATAAATGGGTAATTCATTTGGAACACTTTTTAAAATCTCAACTTTTGGTGAGTCACATGGCAAATCAATAGGTGTAATCGTAGATGGCTGCCCTCCAGGACTTCTTCTAGACGAGACATTCATTCAAAGCGAACTAGATAGGCGAAAACCTGGTCAATCTAAAATAACTACACAAAGAAAAGAAGAAGATAAATTCGAGATTGTATCAGGTATATTCGAAGGAAAATCTACTGGAACACCAATTGCCATTATCATCAATAACAGCGACCAGAAAAGTAAAGATTACTCGCATATCGCTGACAAGTACCGCCCTTCTCATGCCGATTACACCTATCAACAGAAGTATGGCATTCGTGACTATAGAGGTGGCGGGAGAAGTAGTGCCAGAGAAACCGCAGCGCGTGTTGCTGCAGGTGCTATTGCGAAAATTTTTCTGAAAAAAATTGACATCCAGTTTAATGCCTATGTATCACAAGTAGGTGAGTTATCTCTAGATAAATCATATCATGAACTCGACCTTTCAGCAACCGAAAACAATATTGTTCGCTGTCCTGATAGTGAAATGGCTGAAAAAATGATTTCATTAATTGATACCACTCGCAAAGAAGGAGATACAATTGGTGGAGTTGTGTCGTGTGTAATAAAAAATACACCCGTTGGTTTGGGCGAGCCTATTTTTGATCGTTTACATGCTGAATTAGGCAAAGCTATGCTAAGTATTAATGCTGTGAAAGGTTTTGAAATAGGAAGTGGTTTCTCAGGCACAAAACAAAAAGGGTCTGAACATAATGATGTATTTTACAATGAAAAAGGCACTATAAAAACCAAAACGAATAACTCTGGAGGAGTACAAGGAGGTATTTCCAATGGAGAAGACATATATTTTAATGTAGCATTTAAGCCTGTCGCAACCATCATGCGTGATCAACAAAGCGTTGATGTTGATGGTAATGAGGCTACGGTGTCTGGAAAAGGGCGTCACGACCCTTGTGTAGTGCCTCGTGCAGTGCCAATTGTAGAAGCTATGGCTGCTATTACCATTGCAGATTTTTATTTAAGAAATCTTACCCCTACCTTTCAAGATTAATAAATCAACTTTATGAAAAAACTACCTCTACATATAAAAATTTTACTAGGCTTACTAGCAGGTATTATTTATGCATTTGTTTCAAGTTCACTAGGGTGGAATGCATTTACCATTAACTGGATAGACCCTTTTGGAACTATTTTTATTCGCCTACTGAAGTTTATTGCGGTACCTTTAGTCCTATTTTCTATTATTGGAGGCATTTCTAACCTGAAGGACATTACGAAATTAGGAAGACTTGGGGGTAAAACACTGATTATGTATCTTTTAACTACCGTTACCGCAGTAGGCGTTGGTTTATTATTAGTAAATGTTGTGAAACCTGGCAATTTTGTGGAAGAAGGACAACGAGTGAAAAATAGAATAAAATACGAACAATGGGCTACAGATAATAGTATTGAAATTCTTGACGGTAAAGATTTTACAAATAACCCAAAGTATGCAGGTGTAGTATCGGAAGTAAAAAGTGAAGGTACTGAAATGACAGAAGAAGAGAAGAAAGTAGTTGAATCTAGAATGAAGTCTGCTCAAAAAAACAAAGAAGAAAGTCCTTTAAAATTTTTAGTAGATATTATTCCAGAAAACATTATGCTATCCATTTCTAACAATGGTCTTATGCTTCAGGTGATATTTTTTGCTATATTTTTTGGCGTTACCCTTATCATGATTCCTGAGGACAAAGCTAAACCCGTCATTGTTTTTATTAATGGCGTAAATGAAGTATTTCTAAAAATGGTGGATTTAGTAATGAAAGCTGCCCCATTTTTTGTATTTGCTCTTCTCGCAGGTGTAATTGCCAAGATGGCGAATTCTCCAGCAGAGGTGTTTCAAATTTTCAAAGGGCTAGGTTCTTACTCGCTTACTTTGTTAGCTGGATTAGCATTTGTTGTTTTTGCTCTATACCCTAATTTAGTAGCTTTATTTACTAAAAACATTTCTTACAAGAAGTTTTTCAAAAATCTAAGCCCTGCCCAATTTCTAGCATTTTCAACGAGTTCAAGCGCTGCTACCCTTCCTGTTACAATGGAATGTGTAGAAGATAATATGGGAGTAAGTAAAAATATTTCCAGTTTTGTCCTTCCCATAGGAGCAACTGTAAATATGGATGGCACTAGCTTATACCAAGCAGTAGCGGTATTGTTTTTAGCACAGCTTCATATGGTTGATTTAACTATTATTCAACAATTAACCATTGTACTAACCGCTACTTTAGCTTCTATTGGTGCTGCTGCAGTACCTAGTGCAGGTTTGGTAATGATGATTATTGTATTACAGTCGGTTGGTCTTAACCCTGCATGGATTGCCATTATATTTCCTGTAGACAGAATACTGGACATGTGTCGTACAGTAGTTAATGTTACTGGTGATGCCACGGTTTCTACATTAATCGCAAAATCAGAAGGTGAATTAAAAGATGAATAGTAAACTTTTCCTAAACAAGAATTGTTAGATAGCATTAAAAGAAATAAAAACTATGGTACAACAAGTTCCAATAACGATATACTTAGAAGAGAATCCTAATCCCAATTCTTTAAAATTCGTACTAAACCGTACGCTCCTTCCTGACGGAATAAGTTACGATTTTCCAACCCTAGAAAGTGCTGGAAAGTCGCCTTTGGCTCAAGATTTGTTAAAAAGAGAAGAGGTTACTAGGGTTTTTTATATGAACAATTTTGTGACAATTACAAAAACAGACGCCTCTAATTGGTATGAGATTAGAGATGAAATAAAACAATTAATATCTAACTATTTTAATGAGAACAAACCATTACTATTAGAAGATATCAGTGATGAAACCTTTGATGAATCTGATTCTGAAATCGTAAAAAAAATCAAAGGTATTCTGGATGAATACATCCGACCCGCAGTAGAACAAGATGGCGGTGCCATTTCTTTTCACTCCTTAAACGAAGGCGTAGTAAAAGTACTGCTTCAAGGCTCTTGTAGTGGGTGTCCATCTTCCACCATCACGCTTAAAGCAGGAATAGAAAACCTTTTGAAAAGAATGCTGCCTGACGATATACAATCGGTAGAAGCCTTAGATGGGTAATCTCTTTATTTAATAACTTCTCAATACACTTATTATTTATAATAATAAACACGTATACCTCTACCTATCAATTAGTTGTAAAATAGCCTTACAATGAGGCACAGTTCGATGTTTCTGTATTAACCCTATTTGATTATATTGGTGCGATTTTTTACTTCATACCAATTATAAAAATGAGTTCATCAAGTATCTCGACAGAAAAAATACAATCATTTTACCAAAAAGTTTATCAAGAGGCCGACAACACCATTCATAAATTTATTATAGGTTATTTCATACTGGGAATAGTTATTTCCTTTTTCCACAATACTTGGATTTTAGGTGTTGGAGTAGGTGGTTTTTTTATGATTACCTACCTGGTGATTAAGTCTAGATATCAACACACTACATTCTTCCGCTACTTTATTAGTTTTCTGCTTTGGAACTACCCTGTACAGTTTGTCTTACAAATGCATGGCATGTACGAAATAAATCTATTTTATTTTATATCACTTACTGCGTTACTCTTTTATGAAAATTGGAAAACAATCCTCATCCCAACACTATATGCTGTCCTTACATTAAGTACTCTCTATTATATACAACTATCAGGAGCGGAAACGGAGTACCTTGATGATGCTAACCTATTCAATACGGTATCTTTAACCGTTCACCTCATAATAATTGTGTTTTATGCGGGTTTATGTGTGTTGTGGAGTGTTATTCAAAGAAGACAAACACATGAATCGGGCATTAATCAAATAGATATGGAGGATAAGCTTAAGCACATGGAAGCGAACATAAAATTTGCTGATACCTTAAGCCAAGGACACCTCACAGCGAAGTACTCACTTGAATCGACCGATAATTTAGGTGAATCACTCATGAACATGAGGGATAGTTTGTATGAAGCCTCAAAGCGAGAAGAGCGAGAGAAGTTTATCAATGTTGGCTTGGCTAGAATAGGCGAAATTTTACGAACGTATGTAAATAATTTGGATGACTTGTGTGATAAAGTAATTTCCGAACTAGTTACCTATGTAAAAGCCAACCAAGGGGGAATTTTCATTGTAAACGATGAAAACAAAAAAGAAAAATACCTTGAACTAATAAGTGCGAGAGCTTTTGAACGCAAAAAATATATCGAAAAAAAAATAATGCCTGGTCAGGGGTTAGTGGGACAATGCTATTTAGAAAAAAGTACTATTCTAATTACTGATATTCCTGATCAATATGTAAACATTACATCAGGACTAGGAAAGGCAAACCCTCGTTCTATTTTACTAATCCCTCTCGTAAATAATGATGAAATAGTAGGGGTGATAGAGTTTGCTTCATTCCAAATTTATACTGCCATAGAAATAGAGTTTCTTGAAAAAGTAGGAGAGAGTATCGCTTCGACTGTTCTATCTGCAAAAACCAATCAAAGCACTATAAAATTACTTAATGAATCAGATGTGATGACGGAGCAATTAAGAGCGCAAGAGGAGGAAATGAGACAAAACATGGAGGAGCTACAAGCAACTCAAGAGGAGATGAACCGAGCTCAAAATGAGTTAAAAAACAAAGAATCAAACATTAGATCACTCATTGACAATACTAAGGATACTATTTTTGCTATAGATACCAATTACATTATTTCGGTAGTCAATGCTACTCTAAAAAATAAATATTCCAATTTTGGAATTGATTTATCCCCAGGAACAAATATCCTTGAAGTTTTACCAGCTTCTAAAGCGGCTCACTGGAAACAACGTTATGATAGGGCTTTGCAAGGGGAAGCCTACACAGAAGTAGATGAAAACATAATAGAGGGTAAAATTACTTATTCAGAAACACACCATAACCCTATCAAAAACAATTCAGGAGAGATAATTGGGGTATCAGTTATGTCAAGAGATGTAACTGCTGATCGTACGCTTCACAATGTGTTGAAAGAAAAAGAGATTGCCATGCATTCTCTCATAAATAATACTCGTGATTCCATTATCGCCATAGATAACGATTATAAAGTTACCATTGTAAATGATGCTATAAAAAATCGATACAAAGGTACTGCGTATGAAGGCATAGATGTTGGTGCCAACGCACTTGATATGCTTGGTAGTGTAAAAGATGAATGGAAAGAGTACTATGATCGGGCCATAAGTGGTGAAAAACTTAATTTTATTATCAAAAGTAGTGTGAAAGGAGAAAATAATTTTAGAGAATACTTCATCTATCCCATGGAAAGCAATCGTGGAAACATCAATGGATGTTCCGTTTTTTCTAGAGAAGTACTCGACCACATTGATGAAACAAAAATTATTTAAATACTTTGTTTCATCAATTTAAGGTAAACAGTAGTGCCATAGAAAAGTTATACATCTATTTCTACTTGATTTCTATATAGGTCTTCAAAGGTTTCTCGCTCCCTAATTAACTTTGCCTCACCATTTATTACTAAAACTTCTGCTGGTCGTAACCTAGAGTTATAATTAGACGCCATAGAAAACCCATAAGCGCCCGCATTTTTTATTGCTAATATATCACCCTCACGTACTTCACTCATCTTTCTATCGATCCCAAAGGTATCGGTCTCACAAATATGACCCACTATGGTATATATCCTTTTGATACCATCAAGGTTAGAAATGTTAATAATTTCATGATACGCATCATACATCATTGGTCTAATCAAATGGTTAAATCCAGAATCTACTCCTACAAATACTGTAGCAGGTGTAGCTTTCACTACATTGGTATTTACTAGAAAATACCCTGCTTCACTCACAAGGTATTTGCCTGGCTCAAACCATATCTCCAAATTTTTACCATAACTAGCACAAAAGTCATCAAATGCTTTTCCTAGTTTCACTCCTAAATCATATACATTTGTGATAATATCACCTTCCTTATAGGAAACTTTAAATCCACTACCAAAATCAAGAAATTTTAAATTTGGAAATTCTTGTGCGATCCCAAATAATATATCTGCCCCTCTTAAAAACACTTCTGCATCCAGTATATCTGAACCCGTATGCATGTGAAGGCCAATTACATCAATATTTGTAGTTTCAATTACCCTCATTAAATGAGGCAATTGATATATTGACACTCCAAATTTAGACCCTATATGACCGGTTGATATTTTTGAATTACCCCCAGCCATAATGTGAGGATTAAGACGAACACAACAAGGTACAGTATTGTGGTATTTATGACCAAACTGTTCTAAAATAGAAATATTATCTATATTAATCGTTAAGCCTAACTCTACCCCTTGTTGAATTTCATCAAATGAAACACAATTTGGAGTAAAAAGAATCTCTTCGGGTTCGAAACCTGCTTTTAAAGCGAGCTGTGCTTCCTCAATAGAAACAACATCTACTCCTGTTCCATTATTTTTTAGCAATTTTAAAATGGAAAGATTGCTCAACGCTTTTACCGCATATTTGATTTTCAAATTATGATTTGAAAAAGCATTCTTCAATTCAGATAACTTCTCTAGAATTTTATCTGCATCATACACATAAACTGGTGTCCCAAACTCTTTCGCAATGTCCTTCAAAGACACACCTTGCCATTTAATTGTATTCTCATTTCCTTTCATGGTGGAAATTTAATAAAAAAAATCTGCGTGCTACAATCAGAAAAAGAAATACTACTGTAATTTGATTAAATTGATTTGAAAACAGCCTATTATTTCTTGTCAATGATTCCCAATTTTAGTATATTACAATTCGCCTACTACATTTATACTCAGAAAACATCAATATATATAGGTGTATTTTGAAACACTTACTGAGAC
Organism: Cyclobacteriaceae bacterium; assembly: GCA_029881895.1. Classification (GTDB taxonomy): domain Bacteria; phylum Bacteroidota; class Bacteroidia; order Cytophagales; family Cyclobacteriaceae; genus JAOUKH01. The sequence goes on from JAOULS010000013.1 coordinate 11,402, forward strand.
TTAGGCTACTAGTTTTTATAATTTATTTTTGATATAAGCATTTATGATTCAAATTATTCCTTCGGTATCACTACTCAATGGCAAAATAGTTCGCCTAAAGAAGGGAGATTATTCCAAAGAGAAAGTCTACGAGGATAGTCCTGTAGATTTATGTCAAAAATTTGAAGATTATGGAATTGAAGTTGTCCACCTAGTGGATTTAGATGGCGCAAAAAAAGGAAACCCAATAAATTATCATGTCCTAGAAGCAATTAGTAGTTTCACCAACTTAAAAGTTGACTTTACGGGTGGAATATCTACTGATGGCGACATAAGTAAAGCTTATGAATATGGCGCAAGCTATATCACCGCAGCAAGCATTGCGGTAACCAATAAATCGCTTTTTGCCTCATGGATTGTGTCGTATGGCAGAGAAAAAATAACATTAGGTGCAGATGCTCTAAATGGCAAAATAGCGTTTAAGGGATGGCAAAAAAATAGCTCCATTGATTTATTTGAGCATATCGACTATTTCTATTCTCATGGTCTTAAATATGTAAAAACTACCGACATCATAAAAGATGGTGCTATGTCTGGCCCCTCATTTCATTTATATGAAAAAATAATAAAAACCTTCCCCGACATCTGTGTTCTAGCTAGTGGAGGAGTAAAGAGTGTCGAAGACATTAAACGACTAAATGATATTGGCGTGTTTGCGGTAATCGTTGGGAGTGCCTTATACGAGGATAAAATAAAATTACATGAGTTAGAACAATTTTTTACTAAGGTGTAGAAGATACTGTACTCTTTTAATAACCTTAAAACATTTCTTCAGAAAATTTAAAATTCTGAATCATGTATTGAATAAAATTAAAAGTAATTACAGAGCCTGATTTATTTAAACTCTCCTCTTCCATATATAGTTCAGAATTATATGAAGTAGATTTAATTTTAGAGTTAATTTCTGTAATAGGTTTTTTTAAAACAGTTAAGGAATCAACTTTTTTGTCTTCCAACGTTCCTGAATTCGATTCTTTTTTGGAGTTTTCAGCTTTTTCATTTTCCCTCTTTTCTGTTTCCTCAACATTGATAGCATAACTACCTGTGCTAAGAAGCAATATGAAAAATTGTATAATTACAACTCTTTTGATATAATATTGGCTATGATTCAAAGTTTTACAAGTATATTAAGTCAATAAATATACGAAGAACAAAATAAAAGGTTACGCTATTTTAAATCTTACGAATATTTAACTATTAATAAGTCCCAAAATTAATAAAAATGAATACAATTAATTGGTCAGATTTCGAAAAAATTGATTTTCGAGCAGGTACTATAACAAAAGCTGAAGAATTTCCTGAAGCACGAAATCCATCTTATAAAGTGTGGGTAGATTTAGGTGAATTAGGAATAAAAAAATCAAGCGCTCAAATCACACACCATTACACCATCGATGAATTGATAGGTAAGCAAGTTATTTGTGTATGTAACTTTCCTGTAAAACAAATTGGCCCTCTTCTATCTGAAGTACTTGTCACAGGCTTTCCTGATGAGAATAACAATGTGATATTAGCAACCGTAGATAAAAATACACCCAATGGAGCTAAACTATACTAATTAGGATTGGTATCTATTCAAAGCTTCTCTATCTTTCCTGTATGTATTCCTTTTCAATTCTGTCTCAAGTAGGTGTTGGTAAAGTCATTCAGTTGAATAATCTTTATTTCGACACACTATCCGTTGATAGTCGAAATGTTTTTAACCCAAAATCAACGCTGTTTTTTGCCATAAAAGGCATCCAACACGATGGTCATAATTATATTCATGAGCTATACAACAAAGGTGTAAGACAGTTTGTGATAGAAAAAATAATTGACCCCTCTCTTCTTCCAGAAGCAGCTATTTTTCTATGCATTAATAGTATTGAAGTGCTTCAAAAACTGGCTAAACATCATAATGATCAATTTGACCTAAACACCGTTGGCATTACAGGCAGTAATGGAAAAACAATCGTTAAAGAATGGTTGTATCAACTGTTAAGTCCAACTATCAACATTGTAAAAAGCCCAAAAAGTTTTAATTCTCAGGTAGGCGTACCGCTTTCTGTTTGGCAAATAAATCAAAACCATGAGTTAGGTATATTTGAAGCAAATATTTCCACAACCCATGAAATGGAAAAAATAGCCCCCATTATTCAACCTATAGTAGGAATATTCACCAATATAAGTTCTGTTCACGATGAAGGTTTTTCATCTAACAAAGAAAAAATAAATGAAAAATTAATATTTTTCTCAAATGTGCAACATCTTATTCATTGTAGAGATCACGAAACCGTACATCAAGCTATACAAAATCAATCGATCAATGGATTTACCTGGGGAAAACATCACCAGTCTGATCTCCAAATAATAAACATCAATAAACAGAATAGGTTATCAATTGTAGATTTACAATACAAGAAAGATAAATTCCATATATCCTTCCCATTTACAGATGATACTTCGATTGAGAATGGAATGCATTGTGTGGCCTTTCTTTTACTTCACCACTACAGTCTTGAAGATATTAACCAAAGAGTTTCTGAACTCAGGCACTTAAACATGCGGCTAGAACTAAAAAAAGGGATTAATAATTGTCAAGTTATTGAAGATACCTATAATAATGACTTGGGAGCAATCCGTGTAGCATTAGGCTTTATGAGCCAACAAAACGATGAACTTTCTAAAACAGTAATTATTTCTGATGTATTACAATCTGTACCTAATGATGCTATTTTATATGAGCAATTAAATCATCTACTTATGGAGTATAATGTAACCAAACTCATAGGCATAGGTGATTCCATCTCAAAACAAAAAGATTGTTTCAACATTTCTGCTCAATTCTATACTAGTACTGAGCAATTTTTATCTACTACCAATTGGAAGCAATACAACCATGAATTAATATTAGTTAAAGGATATCGCCCATATTCATTTAAACAAATAGTACATCAATTAGAAGAAAAAACTCACGGTACGATATTAGAAATAAACTTAAATGCATTAACTAGAAACTTAAATACTTACCGATCGAAATTATCTAACAACACCAAAATAATGGTAATGGTAAAAGCATTAGCTTATGGGGCTGGTAGTGATGAAGTGGCAAATTTGCTACAACACCACCAAGTAGATTATTTTGGGGTAGCCTATGTGGATGAAGGCGTAATACTCAAACAAAACGGTATAAAACTGCCAATTATGGTAATGAACCCCCGTCAGGAAAGTTTTGACAAGCTATTTGCATACCAATTAGAACCTGCAATATATAATCTAACCCTACTCCATCAGTTAATTGATTACCTAAAGGGTCAAGCCATTTGTATTCATATAAAAATTGACACAGGCATGCGAAGGCTAGGTTTCGAAATGAGTGATATCAATAAACTGATTCAAGTTATAAAAACGAACCAAAACATTAAGATAAAAAGCATTTTTACACACTTAGCTGGAGCAGATGAATCTAGGCACGATTCTTTTTCTATTCAGCAGATAGAGCTATTTAACAAAGTGCTTAACAAGCTGAAAACTGAATTATCCATCTCTCCGATAGTCCACGTATTAAATTCGGTTGGTATTCTCCGCTTTCCAGAATATCATTTTGATATGGTACGGTTAGGAATTGGCTTGTATGGAGTTGATACAAACACCAATTCAAAGCTTGAATTAGAAACTACAAATACCTTGAAAACAGTGGTTTCACAAATAAAAAAAATTAAGAAAGGGGAAACTATTGGATATGGAAGAACTGGCATCGCCAAATCTGATTTAAGGATTGCTACCATCGCCATTGGCTATGCCGATGGATTTAGTCGTAGCTTTAGTAATGGGATCGGTAAAGTAGTTATAAACGGAACGGTAGCTCCCGTTATAGGGAACGTATGCATGGACATGACAATGGTTGACATTACAGGGATTAACGTAACTGAAGGGGATGAAGTAGAGGTGTTTGGAAAACAGCTTTCTATTACTAAATTGGCACATCAGATCAACACCATCCCATATGAAATCCTTACCAATGTGAGTAGCCGTGTAAAGCGTGTCTATTATTTAGATTAACCTCCACATCCCATGTTCTTTCTCAAATCAACCCCGTTTGGCAGCCCTCCAAAGTCATTTTTTTCTTCTAACTCAATAGGGGTAGTTTCAGAGATGTTTTCGTCCTTTATCTCTTTTTTATTTTTTTCTTTCATTTCTCAACAACAGGCACTTCAATAATTAACTCTCTATCTGAAACATATCTTTCAATGGTATAATTCACTAATTCTAAATTATTTGCTTTCGCAAATTTCCCAATTTTAGTGTCAATAGTACTTGGCGAGGGCATCACTAAGTTATGCGCACTTATTATAGCCGCAATTGACATTTTATTGTTAATACTTTGTAACCTAAATCCATCAGGAATGGTTTGATTGGACGTTTGTAAATCTACCCCAATAAACTGCCTAATAAAGCCATTTTCAAGACTGTCTCCTCCTAAAACATAATTCAGTACCACTAAATCTCCTTCTAGCTGACCCTTTTCTAATTTTTCTTTTACTTCAAAATAAGTTTGCTCCAATTCTTCACTCCTATAACGCCCTTCATAATGCTTACCTACTATTTCATAGCCCTCACTCTTTTTTTTAACCACCACTACATCATCTATACCACCAAGAAAAACGTATATACTCCCTAGCACAGTTAGTGCAGCTATTATTATTAAACCCTTTTTAATCATCATCTTTTTTTATAAATAATACTCTTAATCATTCCATTATGGAAAAATGCGCTTCTGTAGAACAGAAAGCCATTTTGTTTGAATATTTTTTCAAAATTAGGCAATTTCATAGCAGATATTCCACAAACGACACGAAAGAATATATACATCATTTTTACTACTATTTTTTGATACCAGATAGTCGTATTTGTAAAATCTGTATTTATCCAGGCACCATTTTCTGTCAATTGAATACTCAAATCATTTATTATCACTGAAATGTCATTCTCTTTAAACATGTCTAAAAAAAAAGGAGTGAATATTATATCAAAATGCACCTTACTATCAACCGACTGATACGTATCGTTAATAAAAATGAGTTGACTCAACCATTTATTATCAACCGTTTTTTTTGCTTTCGCAATCATACGTTCAGAAGTATCTACATAAATAATATTCACCGAACTTCGTCTATTAAATATCTCATTTAATATCCAGCCTGTTCCACCACCTAAAATTAATATGGTTGCCCCTTCAGGTATATTAGTAATATAGTGACATTGTGCCTTTTTTATATCATTACCAAAAAAGATTTTTGCTGCACGATCATAACTTGAGGAAATAAAATCGAAACCGTTTTTCATACCCACCAAGAAATTACAGGCAATATAAAAATACCATCTCCTAAAATCCGATACCATCCATTATTACGAAGTTTGTCTTGAAAAAAAAGAAGACTCCCTAATATCAAGAACATCATAAAGAAGACATAATCATAAAGAATTACACCCCTGCCTATTAGTAATACCATTAGGCCTACAGTTAATAAAATTTTTGTGAATAAAATAACATTCTTTTTCCCAAATGATATCACAATCGAGCTATGGCCATCTATTCTATCATCGCTCTCATCATAAAGAGTGAAAATGAGTACGTTTATAAATGCTAAAAGAAAATAAAGAGAAAATAACCAAATACCTACCGAAAGCTGAACTGACACACCTGTCCCTATGGGAGGAATAAAAATCCCCATAGTATAGAGTAATGCGATTACAAATTCTTTTATCAAGGCTGATTTTTCTGCCCAAAAGTAGAGCATCAAAAAATACAACACCACCACAAATAGTAACACCCCACCCAATTTTAATATCAACAATGGCAAGAAAAATAATATACTCCCTCCGATACTGGCAACCACGACCCAGACAACGGACAATACAATGAAATTATGTTGATGGAAAGCGTGTCTTAACGTGCATGGGTTTTCATTTTTTCGTGCATCCCAAAGGTGATCTGCGGTATATATTAACCATACGGAAATACCCAAGGCCATTACCGATATATTCGATAATGGTGAATGAAGAAGATGTGATAGAAATAGAGTACTCACACAAGCCCCTACTACTACATCTATACTAAGTATTTGTATGTACTTATAAAAATTCACTATAAATAAAAAAACCCCGACAATATAGCCGAGGTTAAATATATTAAATTTTGAGTATTGTTATCCTAACGCATCAGCTCCACCAACAATTTCCAAAATTTCTTTTGTAATTGCAGCTTGACGAGTTCTGTTATACGTTAATTTTAATTCTTTCAATAGTTCACCTGCATTGTCAGTAGCTTTATCCATTGCTGTCATCCTTGCGCCATTTTCTGAAGCATTCGATTCAAGTATGGCCTTGTAAAGCTGTATTTTTAACGATTTTGGGATTAACTCCTCAACAATATTCTCTTTTGAAGGCTGATAGATATAATCCGTAGGCGTTTCAAAGGTATTTTCACTTTCGATCTCATTCGAGATAATTGGCAAAAATTGTTCTGCTTTTATTATCTGAGTAGCGACATTCTTAAACTCATTATAAACAATCTCTACTTTATCGAAATCACCACTAGCAAATCCTTTCATAGCATATTCTGCGGCTAATTTTGCTTCTTCGAATGAAAGTTTTGTAAATATATCAGCATAGTCATCTACTGTAGTATACCCTCTTTTCTTGTAGTACTCAAAAGAGCGTTTGCCTATAGGCAAAATCGTTACATTCCCTCTTTTATATTGAGAAGCGTAATTTTCTTCAAGAAGACGAGTAACTCTTTTAAATACATTGCTATTAAAAGCTCCACAAAGTCCTTTATCTGAAGAAATTGGTATAATTAACACCTTATTTTCCTCACGTTCTTTTCCATACAAGTTATCATCATTGTCTTCTAAGCCAGAAGATACATTCTGAAGAATATCATTAAGCTTTTGAGCGTAAGGTCGCATTTGCAAAATACTATCTTGTGCTCTTCTCAGTTTAGCCGCAGCTACCATTTTCATAGCTTTGGTTATCTGCTGAGTAGATGTTACCGACTGAATTCTGCCTTTTACTTCTTTTAAGTTCGCCATTATATTCGTTATTCGTTCGCCATTATTTGTTCATAGGGCTTACATTACTATTAAGTACTACGAGCTTCAAACCTTCAACTTAAATAGCGTATTTTTTAGATAAATCAGAGGAAACTTTTGCCAATGTGCTTGTCGCCTCATCACTAAGTTTTCCTGCTTTCAAATCACTCAATGTATCTTGATACTGCGCTTTTAACAAATCCAAAAATTCAGTTTCAAACTCTCTTACTCTGTTTACCGGAACTGTATCAATCAACCCTTTAGTAGATAAATAGATGATTGCCACCTGTTCTTCTACCGAAACAGGAGAGTATTGAGGTTGCTTTAAGATCTCTAAGTTTCTTCTACCTCTTTCTATTGTCAATTTAGTAGCTGCATCTAGGTCAGAACCAAATTTAGCAAACGCCTCCAATTCACGGAATTGAGCTTGATCTAGTTTTAATGTACCTGCTACTTTTTTCATAGATTTAATTTGAGCATTACCACCTACACGAGATACCGAAATACCTACGTTAATTGCAGGACGTATACCTGAATTAAATAAATTCGTTTCAAGGAAAATTTGCCCATCAGTAATTGAAATTACATTTGTAGGGATATAAGCTGATACATCTCCTGCTTGCGTCTCAATAATTGGCAATGCCGTTAATGAACCTCCTCCTTTTACTACTCCTTTTAAGGATTCCGGAAGATCATTCATCTCTCTCGCAATTTCGTCATTTTGAGAAACTTTCGCAGCTCTTTCTAACAATCTAGAGTGCAAGTAAAATACATCACCAGGATATGCTTCACGACCTGGAGGTCTTCTTAGAAGTAATGATACCTCACGATATGCTACTGCTTGTTTAGACAAGTCATCATACACCACTAATGCTGGGCGACCTGTATCTCTAAAGAACTCCCCTATTGCTGCTCCTGTAAATGGTGCAAAAAATTGTAAAGGTGCTGGGTCAGAAGCTGCCGCACTCACTACTATTGTATACTCCATAGCACCGCCTTTTTCCAAAGCAGCAACCACATTCGCTACAGTAGACGCTTTTTGTCCAATAGCCACATAAATACAAAATACAGGTTCCCCTCTATCGTAAAATTCTTTTTGATTAATAATAGTATCTATTACTACTGCTGATTTTCCTGTCTGACGATCACCAATAACTAACTCTCTTTGTCCTCTACCAATTGGTATCATCGAATCAATAGCCTTGATACCTGTTTGTAATGGCTCATCTACTGGTTGACGATAGATTACACCAGGTGCTTTTCTTTCCAATGGCATATCGTAAAGATCTCCACTAATTGGTCCTTTCCCGTCAATTGGGTTACCCAATGTGTCAACAACTCTACCACACATTCCATCACCTACTTTAATCGAAGCAATTTTTCCTGTACGCTTAACTATATCCCCTTCTTTTATTCCTTCAGAGCTACCAAATAGTACGGCACCTACGTTGTCTTCCTCTAAGTTTAGGACTAAAGCTCTCAATCCATTTTCAAACTCTAATAATTCACCTGACTGTGCTTTTGACAAGCCGTAAATACGTGCCACGCCATCACCCACTTCTAGTACTGTACCCACTTCTTCTAATTCTGCCTCAGTTTTAGCACCAGAAAGTTGCTCTCTTAGTATTGCTGAAACTTCATCTGATCTTACATCTGCCATTGTATGTAATGTTTATTTGTTAAAATTCTTTGATATATGAGTTTTGGCTAAACTTTATCTTTAGCTCATTTAATTTTGTCTTTATCGAATCATCAATTTGCTTATCCTCTACATTTAGAACAAACCCACCAATAATATTTTCATCAACCACCTCTTCGAGTTGTACTGAATTACCCTTTGAAATTTGTAAAACAATTTCTTCAAATTCTTTCTTCAACTTCGAATCTAACGGGGTAGTAGTCGTGATTTTTGCAGTAACTATTCCATTTATTACATTGTACTGCTTATTAAATTCAGTAGCAATAGTGGGTAATATGGGTTCCCTGTTTTTTCGAGTAATAATATCGAAGATAGCACAAGTAATTTCGTTTACTTTTCCCTTAAATATGGCTTCTAAAATTTCCCGCTTCTTTCTGTGTTTAACTATAGGGTTTTTTAACATCATTAAAAAATCTCTATTCTCTTCACATACTGAGCTTAAAAGAAGCATATCTTTCTGTACTTCATCCAATACACCTTTCTCATCTGCTAGTTCTAACAGAGATTTTGCATACCTAGAAGCGGCTCTTACGTCTGACATCTATCTTGATTAGTTAAGGTTTAATTCCTTTACGAAATCATCTACCAATGCTTTTTGAGCTTTTTCGTCTTTTAGTGTAGCTCTCAATAGCTTCTCGGCTATCTCTAAAGAAAGCGTAGCTACTTGATTTTTTACTTCACTTAAAGCGGCATGTTTTTCCGTAATAATAGCAGCCCTTGCATCTTCTATCATTTTTTCGCTTATTTTAGACACCTCTTCCTTGGTCTCTTCTTTCATTTTATTAGAAGCTTCTCTCGCTTCCTTTAAAATGACATCTCTTTCTAATCTTGCTTCATCTAATAACTTTTCGTTTTTAGATTGTAGCTTCTCGATATCTTTTTTTGCATTTTCTGCCGCATCTAACGCCTCTTGAATCGAATCTTCTCTGATTTGTAAAGCATCCAAAATAGGTCTCCAAGCAACCTTTCTTAATATTAAGATAAGAACTAAAAAAATAAACGCTTGAACAAAAAACAAGCCTGGCGAAAAATCATTTAATAACTGATCCATGTTATGAATTTTTATTACTTACTGTATTCGTAATTTGTTTAATTTAATAACACGACCCATAGCCTATCGCTACGGGACATGTTATTTTCAGAAAAGAATTACCCTTTTCCTAAGATCAACGCACCAAACGCTAAACCTTCTAGTAAAGCTGCAATGATAATCATTGCAGTTTGAATTTTACTAGTTGCTTCAGGTTGACGAGCAATACCTTCCATTGCTTTACCACCGATTTGACCTAGTCCAATACCTCCTCCAATTACGATTAAACCTGCTCCAATTAAATTGTACATAATAATTGATTTATATATAAATTAAACAAAAAAATTCTACCTTATAATTAATGATGATCATGTTCAGCTACTGCCATACCTATAAACAATGATGAAAGCATTGTAAATATAAATGCTTGTAAAAAAGCGATTAATACTTCGATTATAGATATAAAAAAAGCTAAAAACAATGACATTCCTGTTGATACTACTGGTCCAAATGCTGCTTTAAGCGTAATCATAAGTGCTATTAAGCTCATCACAACGACATGACCAGCCGTAATGTTTGCAAACAAACGTATTAACAATGAAAATGGCTTTGTAAGCATACCCAATACTTCAATAGGCATTAATAATATTTTCATTGGTACTGGCACACCAGGCATCCAGAAAATATGTTTCCAATATTCTTTATTACCACTAAACTGTACTATAAAAAAAGTAAACATTGCTAAACAAACTGTTACTGCTATATTTCCAGTGACATTAAAGCCAAATGGCATTAAACCCAAAAGATTCAAACACCAAATAAAGAAAAATACCGTAAGAAGAAACCCCATATATTTTCTGTATTTTTTCTCTCCAATATTTGGTCGAGCTATTTCATCCCTCACATACAATACTAATGGTTCTAAAACTCTACTAAAACCCGTAGGAATTGGACCTTTCTTATATCCCCGAGCTAATGATCCAAAGCCCAGTATCATTAAAATACCAGTTAATAATATACCAACAACACTTTTTGTTATCGAAAAATCCAATGGTCTAACATTAGTCGGGTGGTGATGGTCATCTAGAGCCAATGTACCTGTGGCATCTGTCCTATATATTTTTTCATGATGCAAAACGTAATACTTGCCTTTCGATTCAGCCACTTCTTCTCCATAATGAAACTTAGAAGAGGAAAAAAAATGTATCCCTTCATCCCATATTATTATAGGTAGAGGAAAACCAATATGATGACCTGTATTGCCATTCGTGAATAACACAAAATCATGCGCATCTTGCAAATGATGTTGGATATAAGCATCGATTTCTTCCTGTGTATTAATAGGATTCCCTTGGATTTCTTCATTATCTTTTTCATTCTCTATGTAAGAGAAGTTTGAAAAAACCGCTAATATTAAAACTACTACAAAACTGATAGGTTTTTTTGCTATCATCATACGTCAATACTTATTCTTATAAATTTGGGTGCAAAAGTAACGGAAAAATTAAAACTATATAGACTTTTGTGATTTGTTTTTTCGTTATGAAGAAAAAAATATGATAATTTTATTATAAATGAGCCCTAGTTATCATTTAATAAGCGTGAACAAAAAATTGCTTCTAATGTTAGAAATAAAAACATTGGAATAATAATTGAAATTCTATCTAACATGTTAAGACTAATTTCTGATAATAAAGATGAACTGAAAATAATTGCAAAAAAACCAATTTTTAAAAACACCAAAACTAAATATGCATAACCAGTTTGGTGAGAAAATTTCAAATTAATAATCTCAACAGCTATATAAACAAATAAGGAAGATATTGCATGAAAAAAATACATGTCCAATAATGAATAGCTCAATGATTGACCTGTGTCTTCATGATAATAAGAGTGGAAAAAATAGGTGACAAAAAAAACAACTGCTAATGCAGTGAAGTATATTGACACTCTTCTTATCATATTATTCATCTAACTCACCTCTCTTAATAACCTGATTTATCACTAAGTAAATAGACAAGAATACAGATAGTAATGTTACTATTTTTGTATAAAGTGCAGAAGTGTTTCCTGAATTTTCATCTATATAGTTTCCAAGTAAGTTACCTAAATATATTGTAACTCCCATTTGGATGGCCAATCCAGAGTATTTCGCAAAATCGTTATACGACTTTTGCTTCTTTAAGAATTCCTTGTTCTTGTCCGTTTCCACCTATTTTTATTTCTTTCAGAGAAACTCCCATTTTACAACCTCCGTTAAACTTTGCTCCTGACTCCACAATAAGTTTATTGGTAACGATATTTCCATGGACTATGGCAGTAGGTTTTAAAGTCAAAATCTCAGACACTTCTATTTTGCCCTTTACTTCTCCCTCAATTTCACCATTTTGAGCCATAATATCACCATCTACTACCGATGATTGTCCCAAAACCACCTTAGATTTTGTGGTCAGATTACCTGCCACCTTTCCTTCAACACGTATATTTCCATACGCCTCGATATTACCTTGAAGTGTAGTTCCTTTGCCTATTGTATTTGTCGAAGTTGTTAATTCTTCAGCCACTTTTTTTTCTTCTTTACTTGTAAACATGATTCTTGTTGTTAAAATGAAACAAAATCTTCTGGATTTACAGGGTTTCCATCATTCCAAAGTTCAAAATGCAAATGTGGGCCATCTGTTAATTCTCCTGTATTACCAACTATAGAGATTATTTCTCCTCCGCTCACAAAATTACCAACTTTTTTTAATAATTCAGCATTATGTTTATAAACTGATATAAGATTGCTTCGGTGTTGTATCGTAATTACATGACCAGAGTCTTGTGTCCATGAAGCAAAAATAACAGTACCGTCTGCTACAGCCTTTACTGGCTCATTTTTTTTTGCCACTACGTCCACACCAAAATGTCCATCGCTT
>JAOULS010000187.1 GCA_029881895.1 Cyclobacteriaceae bacterium
TGGGTATTTCTTCTACGGGTTTGAGAGCTGCTTCTTTTATAGTTGCCAATAGGGTGAATGATTTCTATCATCAATTAACAGAGGCTGCCCGTAACCATTTCCCGTTAGTGGTTCAGCTTCAAGGGAATAATGTTTCAGAAGCATATAAAAAAATTTCGAATACAGGTTGCTTTATGCTTGTGGCAAATAGTGTGCAAGAAGCAACTGATTTCACGTTGATTGCACATCGAATTGCTGAATTGTCTCTAATTCCAGGAGTTGTATTTACCAATACGGCAATATATTCATCTACGGAGAATGTTTCATTGCCAGAAAAACAAACGATTATTAACTACCTTGGTAATCCCGATGATCATATTGAGTCGCCAACACCTTCACAAAAAATGATTTTTGGAAATGAAAGGAGGAGAATTCCAAATTGGTTTACCCCAGATTTGCCAATGGCTTCTAGCATTTCTAAAAACAGTAAGCAAATGGCGATAGAAGTAGCTGCGAATCATCGATTTTTCATCGATCACCTAAAAGGATTTATTAATCAGGCTTTTTTGGAATTTGAAAAGAGTTGTGGTAGAAAATATTCATCAGTTGTAGCACATAATTTAAAAGATACTGACTATGCTATACTTGTCAATGGAATTCCATTGAAAGAGTTAACCAATATAGTCGATGGATTAAGTAATAAAGGACAAAAAATGGGAGGCTTATCCTTAACCGTTCTTTCCCCTTTCCCTAAGCAAGAAATACTAGCATTTGCTCCAAGTAAAGGGATTACGATACTGGAAAATGTGACTCAAAACATGGATGAATTAGGTGCGATATATGGGGCTGTATTATCATCATTTCAAAATAGTAAAAAGACACCAGAAATCTATTCAGGACAGTTTGATGATGCCTTAGATCAAGAAGCTTTTGAAGCTGTACTTTCTAATATGAAAGAAAAGGGGAAGCAGAAATTTTATGTAAATATTACGTTTTCTAGAAAGCAGAGTGATTATCCAAAGCAGCAAATATTGTTACAGCAGATAAATCGCGAATACCCATCAATTACAGATTCTACATGCGAGTCAACTAGTCAACATCTATCTGGAAAACAACGAAACTCATTGCAAAACATCCCTAATGTAGTGAGAAGATATAAGGATAAAGGAGCACATTATGCAAAAAAATCAAGATTTTATGATAATACAGGGGTGTTTTATCAAACTAACACGAAAGAAGAGCTAATTGCCGATCCTTTCAACTCATTTTCGGCAATACCTCCAGCCACTTCAAATTTCATTAATTATCAAAATAGTAGAAAAGCAATAGCAGCCTATAACCCATCGAGTTGTACTGGATGTGGAGATTGTTTTGTGAGTTGCCCACATGCGGCACTTCCTCCCATTGCCATTTCAATAGAGTCGATAGTGAATTCAGGAATCCGAATGGCTACTGCCAAAGGAACTGGAATTGTAAAAATCACGCCTATTATTAAAAATCTATCAAAAAATGCCACTGCCATCATTCAGGAAGCACCTGAAGGCATGCACGAGGTGAATGATTTTTTACCAAAAGCATTTGAGCAACTCATCGTTCAAATGAAGCTCGAAGGAGAAAAACTGAATAATCTTAAAATTGAATTCGATGCCCTATTGAATGAGATTGCAACATTTCCTGTTTCCATAAATGATACATTTTTTAATGACCCTGAACATGTGGAAAAAGGAGAAGGGCAGTTGTTTTCTATTGCGGTAGATGCTAATGCTTGCACAGGATGTGGTGTATGTGCAGAAATATGTAAAGAAGAGGCCTTGTTAATGGTAGAACCAACGAATGAGGTACTTGAAATGACACATCATAAATTCAACAAATGGGAAGCTTTGCCAGATACTGATAGTCATACACTTGCTAAAATGCTGGCGAATACTACCTACGATTCGTTTTCAGCGTTGCTGCTGAGCAGGAATTTTTACCTGTCGATGACGGGGGGGAGTACTTCAGAGAAAGGAGCTCCTTCAAAAGCGGTAACACATCTCATTACTGCTGCAACGGAATACTCGGTGCACAAAAACAGTATAGAGGAGGTGAAGAAAATTGATGAACATATTCAAAAACTCTCCGAAAATATTCATCATCAACTGAGCGATGCCCTGCCAAGTGAGTACTTTGATGACTTGGGAAAAGTGTTGGAAGAGTCGCTTACACCTAAGCAGTCAATTGATGACATTATCCATAAGCTGAGTGAAAAGAATCATGCTGAAACAGTAGATGCGAAGGAGTTAAGTCGAAAAGTAGCCTTGTTGCAAGAATTGAAAAACTTGAAATGGGTGATTACTGATGGCCCAACTGGTGTAGGGAAATCGAGGTATGGTTTGACTATTTCTCATTCAGATACTTTAGCCTGGGCGAGTGAATATCCATATAATTCGTTTACCACACCTACCCTTATTCATTGGGATGGATCTGCTCCTTCCAAAGTGATAGGGTTGTTTTATGGACAACTTCGGTTTGTGTTGGATCACATTAAAATTTTGAGAAGGGCAACACTTGAAGCGAAAAATAAATATGACCCTTCGGTTCATGACAAACAAATTGCAGCAATTACCTGGGGCGATTTGGATGAAAATGAAAGACTACTTGTGCCTCCAATGCTGTTGATCGTTGATAAAAATGAAATCGCTAAAAGTGGAGTGAATGATCTTTCTAGGTTATTAGATTCAGACTTCCCTATAAAAGTTTTTATGTATGATGATTTATCAACTGCGCCTGATTATTATTCAAGAACGTATTTAGATCATCTTCTGCCTTATGTATCGTTGAAGAATGCATTTGTAATGACAGGTAGCTTGGCTAATCCATCACATTTGTTTTCAGTATTGAGCGAAGGACTACATTTCAATGGACCAGGTCTATTCTACATCCATACGCCTGACCAGTATAAACATTCTACTGAAAACTGGAAATGGCATCAACTGCCCGACATAGCCATGAAAGCTAGGACGTTTCCTTGCCTTAAAGTGAACCCCAATCTCAAAAATAAATATTTTGCATCATCGTTCAATTTTGATGGAAATAAGCAAGTAAATAATAACTGGATAGTAGAAGAAATTCAATATGTAGAACATGGCGAAGAAAAAACATTGACCTATGAATTTACATTTGCTGATTGGCTATTCACGCTTAATGATTGGTCTAATCATTTTAACCCAGTTTCGTTCGATGTAGAGCGTATGGTATTTGTTTCCGAATATCTAAACATCGATTCAGATAATAAAAAATCAAAAATTCCTATTGTAACTAAAAAAACGGATACAGGGTTGGCATATTTTTCAGTAAGTGAGGAAGTGATTCTTCGTACTCAAAAGTGCTTGACAACATGGAATACGCTCAAAGAAATTGGAGGGGTGTTGATTGAATTCCCTGACAAACTTAAAAAACAGGTAGAGGAGGAGTTGAAGAAAATACACGATGCTGATTTGGAAGCTACTAAATCAGATTATGAAGATAAACTGAAAGCGCAAGAAGCTAAACAAGTAGAAAAAATAAGAGTAAAATTAAGAAATAGGTTAGTAGAACTTTCTAAACAAAATTCAAACTAGAAATGTCCGTTATTTCACCCGATAGTAAAGAGGCCTCTACATTCAAACATGGTGTACATCCTGCCGAATATAAAGAGCTGAGTAATAAATATGCGATTGAAAGGATGCCGTTTTTAGAGGAATATATGCTTCCCCTAAGTCAGCACATTGGTGCACCCTCAACGTGTATTGTTAAAAAAGGACAAAAAGTAAGGCGAGGAGAGAAAATTGCTGATGCAGTAGGATTCGTTTCTACAGCACTTCATTCACCTGTTGATGGAGAGATCATAGCAATTGATATTTTTGAGCATCCAAACGGGCAAATGTTACCCGGTATCAAGATTAAAACAGACCCTTATAGTACGCAGCAGATGGAAAGTGAGCCACCATTTGATTTGAATACGTTGGATGCCAATGCCTTTGTTTCAGCAGTTCAAGATGCTGGAATTGTTGGTATGGGTGGAGCGGCATTTCCAGCGCATGTCAAGTTTGCCATTCCCGAAGGTAAAACATGCAAGTACATTATGGTGAATGGCTGTGAGTGTGAGCCTTTTCTTACGGCCGACCATCGTATTATGGTTGAATATGCTGATGAAATAATAGACGGCATTACTATTTTGAAACAATTTGTGGGTGCGGAAAAAGCATTTATTGCCATTGAAACCAATAAACCTGATGCCATTGCCATACTGACAGAAAAAGCGAAAGAAAGTGATTTTCCTATTGAGGTAACTCCTTTAAAAGTGAAATACCCTCAAGGTGCAGAAAAAATGATGATTACTGCTATTATGGGTGGAGAAGTCCCCGTGGGAACATTACCAATAGATTTAGGGATATTAGTCAGTAATGTCGGGACAATTGCATCGCTATCTGATTTATTTAGAAAAGGGAAACCGCTGATGGAACGTGTGGTTACCATAACGGGAACAGCCATAAAAAGAAAAACGAATGTATTGGTGCCAATTGGTACCCCCATTCGTGAAGTGATTGACTTGTGTGGAGGGATGACCGATGATGCGTCACGCATATTACTTGGTGGGCCGATGATGGGGGTTGTGCAAAAAAACGTGGATACGCCTATCTTAAAAGGTACTTCTGGTATTCTAGTGCTCACGAACAATGAGGTAAAAAATAAAACAGAATACAATTGCATCAAGTGTTCGAGGTGCATTGACGCCTGTCCCATGTTCCTAAACCCATCGGTATTGGGCATGTTGGCTAAGAAAGGACTCTGGGAGGAAATGGAGCAAGAGTACAATGTTATGGATTGTTTTGAGTGTGGTTCATGCTCGTATGTTTGTCCTTCGTCTATTCCGTTAGTGCAAAGCTTTCGAATAGCAAAAGGCTTTATAAGAGAAAAATTTGCAAGAGAAAGAGTGAAATAGATTATGCTGAAAAATATATTATCAATATCGACTTCTCCTTATTTAAAAGACAAAGACACTACTCCTTGGTTAATGTACCAAGTCGTGTACAGCCTTATTCCTGTAGTCCTTGTCGCTTTTTATTATTTTGGTATTAGTGCAATTGTCACCACCATGGTGGCTGTTTTGTCTTGCCTCCTTGCCGAATGGTTGTTTGATGCCACAGGTAGTAAGGGGTGGTCGATAAAAAATGGCAGTGCATTGATTACAGGGATGCTTTTGGCACTCACATTACCCCCTGGGTTTCCTCTTTGGATGACCTTTATTGGAGGATTTGTAGCTATCGGCATGGGAAAAGCCATTTGGGGAGGGCTTGGTCAAAATATTTTTAATCCAGCACTACTTGGACGAGCATTTTTACAAGCTGCTTTTCCTACAGCGATTACCACTTGGTCGGCACCAAATGGTGATTTTTTTGCGCTTAGAGGCACAAATTTAGCAGTGCCTTTTTTTCAAGGCGAATCGCTCGATGTAGTGTCGGGGGCTACACCGCTTTCGAAGATGAAATTTGACCATGAAACAACCAATTTATCTGATTTACTATTTGGTAATACTAGTGGTTCGCTAGGCGAAACCTGTGGGGTGTTATTCATTCTGATTGCGGTTTATTTTATAGTAAGAAAAATCATTAATTGGAGAATTCCACTTTCGATGGTTCTCTCGGTAGTCGTCTTTTCGGGAATTACCTATTTAATTAATCCCGAGCGTTACCCCTCACCTGCGTTTATGCTGCTGTCAGGAGGGTTTCTGCTTGGAGCAGTCTATATGGCAACAGATTTGGTTACTTCGCCCTTAACTCCAAAAGGAGTATGGATCTACGGAATTGGAATAGGGGTGTTGATTGTGTTGATAAGAAATTGGGGAGGATTACCCGAAGGGGTGATGTATGCCATCTTGTTGATGAACTCGGTTACGCCATTAATAAACAGATATACAAAAACAAGAACTTACGGCCATTAGCTATGACAAATGATGATGTAAATATTGAAGAAGGAAAGGAAATGCAACCTGCCATTTTACAAGAAAAAGAGCCGAGTTCCTTTACGTTAATTTCCTCTTTAGGTATAGCGGGTTTCTTTTCAGGCCTTATTCTAGTAACGGTTTACGTTTTCACGCAGCCTATTATCGAAGCCAATAGAGCGGAAGCTTTGCAAAAGGCTATTTTTAAAGTGTTGCCCAATTGTGAGTCGTTTGTCACCCTTCAAATG
>JAOULS010000188.1 GCA_029881895.1 Cyclobacteriaceae bacterium
GACAACTTCCTCCTTCTTCTCTTCTTCTACAGAAACTCCCTTAATGAGAATGTTTTTCTCTTCTACATTTTGTTTTTCTTCGCTCTTGTCCGACCCTATTACTAAATTTTCTACATGACTACCTCCAATAGTAAGTTCATGTGCCTCTTCTTTGTCGAGAGCTGAATCAGCAAATTCTCTGGCTAGGATGGCATACTGTTCAGACGTAATTTTAGCGTTAGGACTACTATCTACATCGAAGCCTTTATCGGCCAGATGATCAACAATTGTATTTCGCCCAACATTGAGCTTCCTTGCTATCTGGCTTAATCGCATCATTTTTTCTTCTGCCATACTCAAATATCCCTTTTTTTTATGATTTTAAAAAATCAAGGTGAATTATACTCCTTAATTTCTATTGTTCAAACTCTTGTTTTAACACATTTATAACCGCCTCAATCGTTTCTTCTTCAAGATCCGTTCTTGTACTAATGTCCTCTTTTCCAAGAGCTAACACACTTTTGGCAGTGTCAAGACCCACTCGTTTTAATTCATCAATTACCCAGCTTTCAATTTCATCTCCAAACTCATCTAAATCAACATCTTCGTCTTCAATGCCTGTTAACTCTCTGAATACATCGATTTCCATTCCCACCAACTTACTTGCCAGTTTAATGTTTTGACCTCCTCTACCTATCGCTAGAGATACTTGGTCAGGCTTAAGGTATACGGATACTCTTCCCGTTTCCTTATCAATTTTCATACTTACAATTTTTGCAGGGCTTAGTGATCGAGTGATGTAAAGCTCCATATTATCAGTAAAGTTAATTACATCAATATTTTCATTTTGTAACTCTCTCACTATACTATGAATACGAGATCCTTTCATCCCAACGCAGGCGCCTACAGGATCTATTCGATCATCATAAGACTCTACGGCAACTTTAGCTCTTTCGCCTGGTTCACGAACTACATTCTTGATGGTAATTAATCCATCAAAAACCTCGGGCACTTCGCTTTCAAACAACCGCTCTAAGAAAACTGGAGATGTTCTAGAAAGTATGATTTTTGGACTTCCATTGTACATTTCAACACGATCTACAACTGCTCTTACGCTCTCTCCTTTTCTAAATCTATCTTTAGGAATTTGTTCGTTTTTAGGAATAGATATTTCATTTCCTTCTCCATCAATCAACAACACTTCTCTTCCAAGTGTTTGATATACCTCTCCAGTAATAATTTCTCCTGCTAGATCTTTGTATCGTTGAAAAAGAATGTCTTTTTCTAAATCCTTTACTTTCTGTATTAATGTCTGACGAGCAGTCATTACCGCTCTTCTACCAAAGTCTAATAATTTTATTTCTTCTGATACTTCTTCACCTATTTCAAAATCAGGCTCAATTTTACGAGCATCTGTAAGGCTAATTTTATCGTGATCCCAAATATCCTCCGAATTGTCGTCTACAATCTCTCTAAACCTCCAAATTTCAAGGTCTCCTTTATCGGCATTAATAATAATATCAAAATTATCATCAGTTTCATATTTTTTTCGGATCATGGTTCTAAACACATCTTCCAAAATACGGATCATTGTTGGGCGGTCAATATTTTTGTGACTAGCAAAGTCCGCAAACGAATCAATTAAATTTAAACTATCCATTACCTTAAATTGTCAAATAATTTTTCATGATTTTTGTCTTTTTTTCTACTACACAGATCTCATTTAAAATGAGACGAGTACTTCTGTTTTTAATATGTCTTCAAATAGAAGTGTACGTATACTTTTGTCTTTTTTTATAATTTCCTCTACTGAGATTTCATTTTTATTAACCTCCATTAACTGCCCTTCATGTACCGTTCCTTCTTTTAAGGTTACTTTCACTTTTCTTCCTACGTTTTTCTTATACTGTCTCAACAGTACAATAGGATGATCCAACCCCGGTGAGGACACTTCAAGTCTAAAGGCATCACTAATCAGCTCTTCTTCCTCAATGGTATGGCCTACTGCTCTACTTACCTTTGCACAGTTATCAATGTTTATCCCTTCATCTCCATCCAAAAGGATAAGCACCTTTTTTGGTCCTTGAGAGGCAGTAATAACCACTTCTACCAGAAAGTGAGACTCACTTTCTAGATTTTCGTTCACTAATTCCTCAATTCGAGCTTTTAAATCCATTTTTTATACGAAAAGAGGGGACTTATTGTCCCCTCTATAGAATGTTTTCCATACGTTTCGATTGCAAAGGTAGATAATAAAGCGAATAATACAAACAACTTGTTCTTAAAACTGTGTTTTTATGATCGATTGTTAACTAGTAACCTACTTTAATAATCCTTTTTCCATGAAAAATCATTTCCATAAATTAGTAATCGGCTGTATTTTGTTGTTTTGTGGTCATGTTGGTTGAGTAACTGGTCAAATTTTTTTGTTCTCAAAACAATCACTTTTAAAAATCGTATGCAGTTAGCATCAATCTATTAACTTTGCAACATGCAGACAGAATTAAGAGTTTTTAATACCCTTTCGCGTAAAAAGGAAAAATTTGAATCGATCAGTAAAGATCATGTAGGGATGTACGTTTGTGGCCCTACGGTATATAGCGATGTACACCTAGGGAATGTACGAACATTTTTGAGCTTTGATATTGTCTATCGATATTTAATACACTTGGGGTATAAGGTGCGTTATGTACGCAACATTACTGATGTAGGTCATTTAGTGAATGATGCAGATGAGGGGGAAGATAAAATTGCAAAAAAAGCCAAGCTTGATAATTTAGAACCCATGGAAGTGGTGCAAAAATACACCAATGGGTTTCATGATGTGCTGAAACAATTTAATTTAATCCCTCCTAGTATAGAGCCCTCTGCTACAGGTCATATTGTAGAACAAATTGAGATGGTGAAAGAGTTAATACAGAAAGGATTTGCCTATGAGGTAAATGGTTCTGTATATTTTGATGTAAACAAATACGACAAGGATCACAACTATGGAAAACTTTCTGGTCGTATTCTTGAAGAGCTAATGGCTAGCGAAAGAGCGTTAGATGCACAAGATGAAAAAAGAAACAAGGTGGATTTTGCCATTTGGAAAAAAGCCTCCGAAGAACACATCATGCGATGGCCTTCTCCTTGGGGAGAAGGTTTTCCAGGGTGGCACCTAGAGTGTACCGTAATGAGTACTAAATATTTAGGTGAGCAATTCGATATCCATGGCGGAGGAATGGATTTAAAATTTCCTCACCATGAATGTGAAATTGCACAATCAGTAGGTGCCTACGGTAAAGAACCTGCAAAGTATTGGCTGCACACGAATATGCTTACGGTAAATGGGCAAAAAATGAGTAAATCATTAAACAATTCTTTTTTGCCTCACGAGTTGTTTTCTGGAAGCCATGCACTACTCGACCAACCTTACAGCCCTATGACGGTTCGCTTTTTTATACTTCAGTCTCATTATTCAAGTACACTTGATTTTTCTAATGAGGCATTAGGGGCAGCTAAGAAAGGGTACAAAAAACTTATCAATGGTCTACGAATAGTAAAAGAACTAAAATACACTACTGATGGAGCCGAAATTAATGATAAACAGGTAACAGAGATTAATAAAATCATCGACAATTGCAGTAATGCCATGAATGATGATTTTAATACGGCAAAAACTATCGCACAGTTATTCAACTTATTGAAAAAAATAAATTCTATTTATGTTGGCCAACTTAAATTTGACGAAATTGGAGAAGCTCTATTTGCTAAAATGAAAACTACCTTCATTGAGTTTATAGAGAAAGTACTAGGCCTCGAAGAAGAAAAAGTGAGTAATCAAGATAAGTTATTACAAACTTTAATATTCTTGTACAAGCAAGCGAAGTTTAAAAAGGACTATGGGAAAGTAGATGAAATTCGTGCTTCATTAAAAGAAAATGGCATCATCTTAAAGGATATGAAAGATAAAGTAGACTGGGCTTACGAGGAATAAGAATTCAAAAGTAGAAAACTCAAAAATGAAAAAATATATAGTATACATTGTGATAGGACTACACCTAATTAGCTGCTCTGACGCTAAAAAGGAAAGGGCAGTTGTTGTAAAAGAAGAAAAACCACTTTTACAAGCACCAAGTTTCAATGCCGACTCAGCGTATGCTTTCATCAAAAAACAAGTAGATTTTGGCCCAAGAGTGCCTAATAGTGCAGAACATGTAGCCGCAGGAGATTATTTTGTTGAAAAATTTAAAGCGTATGGGGCAGAAGTGAAAGAGCAAAATTTTGAGGCTACTACGTTCGATGGCGTGAATCTTTCATTACGAAACATAATTTCGAGTTTCAACCCCCAAGCGACAAAACGCATATTATTAGCTACGCATTGGGATTCAAGACCTTTTGCTGACAAAGATGAGCATGCTCCAAATGAGGCAATGGAAGCAGCCAACGATGGTGCAAGTGGTGTGGGAGTGCTTTTAGAAATTGGGCGACAGCTAAGTATAAAAATGCCTCATGTAGGGGTAGATATTATATTGTTTGACGGGGAAGATTGGGGCGAAAAATACAATATGAGAGGAGTCCCAACGCCAGAAGGCTTATCCTCTTGGTGGTGCCTTGGTTCGCAGTACTGGAGCAAAAATAAAAACGGATATGGCGCCTATTATGGAATTCTTTTAGACATGGTAGGAGCAAGAGGGGCTCAGTTTCATATTGAAGGGCTCTCAAATAGGTATGCGCCAAAAGTGGTAAAGAAAATTTGGAATACCGCTAGTGATATCGGTTATAGCAATTATTTTATTCCTGAAAAACAATCGGAAATCACAGACGACCATCAGTTTGTGAATGAGGTAGCCAAAATCCCAATGGTAGACATCGTACATTACGATCCTAATCATGGATATTTCGGAGATTATCATCATACGCACAAAGATAACCTCTCGCTAATAGATAAACGTACCTTAAAGGCGGTTGGGCAAACGGTATTAACCGTAATTTTTAACGAATAAAAAGTTTATTTCAACTTTTTCTGCCAATTCCATGCATCACGTAGCGCATCTTCAAGGGTAAGCGCTGCTTTCCAATGAAGTTCATTATTCGCTTTTTCGACATCGCCAAAAACTTGCTCTACATCTCCAGTGCGTTTATCTCCAATTTTGTACTTTAACTTCTGTTCCGAAACCTTTTCAAACGTTTTCACTACCTCCAACACTGAATTTCCTTTTCCTGTACCAATATTAAAAACATCATAGTAAGGAGTGTTCTGATTTTTAAAATGTTGCAATGCTTTTACATGAGCTTTTGCTAAATCAACCACATGAATATAATCACGAACACAAGTGCCATCAGGAGTATCATATTCATCACCAAAAATAGTGAGTTGCTCTCTGTGACCTGCAGCCGTCTGGGTGACAAAAGGGATTAAATTATTGGGAACACCTAGAGGGAGTTCACCAATATGAGAGGAAGGGTGCGCTCCTATTGGATTAAAATATCGCAATGCAATGGCTTTGTAATCGGCATCGCTTTTTATTACATCTTCAAGAATTTCTTCACAAACTTGTTTAGTATTTCCATAGGGAGACTCTGCCGGTTTTATAGGGCTTTTTTCCGTTACAGGAAGCTGATCTGGCTCACCATAAACGGTACATGATGACGAAAAAACTACGTTTTCCACCCCATTCTTTTTCATAACATCTAGTAACACCATCAACGAACCTACATTGTTCTGATAATATTGTAATGGCTTTTCTACGGACTCTCCAACGGCCTTATACGCAGCAAAATGAATAACACCCGTTATATTTTGTTCGGCCACAAAAAGATCGTTCATAAACTGAGCATCATTACAATCTCCCTCATATACCTTTACTGATTGCTTAATGATACTTTCAATCCCACGGATAGCACTTTGATTCGAATTAGAAAAATCATCGACAATTACTGGAGAGTATCCAGCTTTAGTAAGTTCCACAACAGTATGAGAGCCTATAAATCCAGCTCCACCAGTGATTAAAATCTTTTCCATGAAACGTTTATATTATTTTATGTATTCTTCAAAGCTATTATGCTCTTTCGCATAAAGATCTTCTTTGCTCAACGACTTAAAGTAGGCATACGTAATTTTAAGTCCGTCTTCTCTTGATACTTTTGGCGTCCAATCTAACAGCTTTTTTGCTTTATCAATAGCTGGCTGTCTTTGTTTAGGGTCATCGG
>JAOULS010000189.1 GCA_029881895.1 Cyclobacteriaceae bacterium
GATTCATGGCCCAGTAACCCTTGCCATTTTGAATAATGAGGCTTTTCAGAAACGGTTTGGAATGGAAAACCCTAATGTCCCTTTATTAAAAGAATTGAAAGCTGCGGGAGTTACTTTAACCGTTTGTGGACAATCCATGATGAGTAGAGGAGTAGAAGCTCATGAATTATCTGATGAAATTGAAATCGCTACTTCGATGTTAACCACTGTAACTACGTATCAGTTGAAAGGGTATGCTGTATTGAAGTTTTGATGAGCTACAGATACACACATACTCGTAGGTATGAATGTAAATCCCATGACTAATATGATTTTACAAACATGTGCACTGACTATAATTAGGGCCTGCTGAAAAAGGCGAAAAATATTATTTCGCTTACATTGCGGTAGTTTCACAGCATATGATTTTTTAGTAGGTGCACGGTTATAGAATCAGATTGCCTAAAACCCTTGCACCCAATTTGTTGATAAGGTGATGTTTTTTCGTTAGCCACATGCACTTCATCTACTTCACGAGCTTCAGTTCGAAATATAAGCATATGTCTTCACTTCGCCCGTTCGTATCTAAAGCACTTGTGGCTTTTTCAGCAGATCCTAATTATCACATAAAATAGGTCTCTGTATAGAGACCTATTTTATTTATCAAAAATTTTAAATAGTTATCCCAAAACTAAAGGTGTTTAGCTGTGGTCCTTTATCTTTTACAAATAGTTCACTAATGTCGTAGTTCACGAACAAGTCAACATCACGGAAGCCTAGTTGTAATCGAGCTCCATATCGCCAGTTGTTTAAATAATACCCGTCTTTATCTTTTTCTTTTCGTTTATCGCCTTTGTCTTCATATACGAATTTGCTATAGCTGTTTATTTTATAGCCTGCATAGCCACCAACACCTATTCTGAATCCATTTCCTTTGTTATGACCAAAACACCAATCATTGTCCCAATTTTTGCTCTTGCCGCCAAATTGAAACACAGGAAGCATAGAAGCATTTAGATAAGTTGATGTAAGCTTACTTTTAATGGGGTCAATATCAACTCGTGTATCATTTGTAAAAATCACATTGTTGTTGTCTTTTGACATACGTACGGTTTCGTCATGAAACTTAAAGTTATACCAGTTTATACCACCTCCCCATTGTAGGTATAGTGGGCCAGCAATATGTGTCCGGTTTATACCATTAATGGCAAATGCCCATGACCCCAAAGGTTTGGCTGAGTATATTTCGTTAGTGTTTTCAGGAGATTTTCCATTTTGGAGATAATTATTAATGCCAAAGTCAAAATTAAGATCATGCGTTGTACCACGATTTTTCTTTTCTTTTTTGTTTTTTACTTCTGTAGATTTTGAATCATTCTTGTCGAAGGAGTCTTGAGCGAAGGCTGTCGTATATACTACTACTGCCATTAAAAATGTTGCTAGTTTTTTCATGATTGTTGAGTTTTTGTAAATAATAGTTAATAGTTGTCCTGTAGAGATTTTGAAAATCAATGAGTTATACGGTTGAATGTTGTTTGTTTATAGTGTTATTCCAAAGCTAAAAGCATTGAGTGAAGGCCCATTTCCTGTTGAAAACAATTCGCTAATGTCGTAGTTTATAAAAATATCCGTACCTCGAAGCCCTAATTGTAGGCGTCCTCCATACCTCCAATTATTGAAATAGAAACTATCCTTGTCTTTGTTTTTTTTCTTGTCGCCATTTTCTTCGATTATATATTTTGCATGGCTGCCAATTTTATATCCTGCATATCCACCAATGCCTATCCTAAATCCTTTATGGTAACGATTATGGTCGCCATCCCATTTATTCCAAATGCTCGAACTTAATCTATTACTTTTTCCAAAATCAAGCACAGGGACTAAACTTACATTTAGGTGAGTGGTAGTCATTTTACTACTCACGTAATCTAAACCTGTAATGTCTTCAGTAAAAACAGTACCTGTAGCTGTTTTTTGCATTCTTATTTTATCATTTTCAAATTTAAAGTTATGCCAAGAGACACTTGCACCATATTCTATAAACAACTTTCCCAAGATTTGACTTTTGTAGTTGGTGCCAATGTTGAAAAACCATGATCCCCACGGGCGTGCTGAGTATAGTTCGTTATTGTCGTTTGGAAATTTCCCATTCTCCAAGTAGTTGTTCATTCCAATGTCAAAATTCATAAAATGTTGTGTGCTATATTTTTTAGTCAGCTTCCTATTATCAATACTATCTTTTTCCTCTGATATAGATGAAGAAATAGTGGTAGAATCTCTTAAAAAACGATCAGTTTCTTCCTTTTTTATTGATTGATGTTGATCTAGACTATCAGGTTGTTCAAGTTTTATTTTAAGATCTTTTGCAATGGCATTAAGGTCATATTGTTCTAATGATGCTAAATCTTTTTTGTCATTTACATAAAATACGATTTTACTTTTTTCTCCAAAATTGACAATCACAGTATCTTTTGAAGAAGACTCTTGAGCTTGTGAAAAATGAGAAAAAACAAGCATTGTCATTAATGTTGCAATAATATTTTTCATGTTTATCATCTGTTTATATATTCTTGTCTTATTATTTTTGCACTTGCTTTTTGCCGTAATTTTTTAAATTCTCTAGGCTTAAAAAATCATCTTTTGCCGCTCTTATCTGACCTAACCCTACCTCTGATGTTTTTGCGTTTTTGGCAAAAGCTACAATTTTGCCGAGCATGTTGCTTTTTTCATTATTTCCCTTTGGAGCTTCTTTAAGTACCGAAGAATCAATTTTGACCGCTGGCTCAAGGTTATAAACAATGGTTATTGATGAATGTATAGAAGCTGGGCTTTTCTTAGGAATGTCAGTTTCGGTTTCTAATTGCGTGATAGTTTGGTTAGATGAATTGAGAAGTGATTCATTTTTTGCCACTTCGCCACTCTTTTCTTTGTTAAAGGATATTGAGTCATTGACACTACTTGGAGTGATGTTATTCGGTTTGTGAATTTCAATGTCTGATTTAGTATCTTTTAATTTTTCATGCATTTCAATATTATTAATAGGATTTCGAGGGATACTTTTTTCGGACAGGTGAATAGATGTTGTTTTTGTCATTTCTTCAGTTGGGATTGTTTTTTCTTCAACTGGATGTATTTCAGCAATTATATTTTGATTGTTAGTAGGAGAGTCGTTGCTTATATAGACAAGAATAGAAACAAATAATAGAATACTGGCAGCAATACTCGTCCAGATAACAGCCTTATTGTTTTTATCTTTTTTTAATTTTTTTTCAAGTTTTAGCCATGCTTCAGGTGCTGGTGCAACACGATGCGAGCTTAATTTGTTTTTGAAAAAAGCATCTAGATTATTCATAACTAATTAGTGTTTTATTCAAGCTGTTTTCACTTTTAAGAAGCATACTTTGCAGCATGTTTCTTGCTCGGCTTAACTGTGATTTTGATGTGTTTACAGTAATATTTAACTGCTCTCCAATCTCTTTATGCGAATACCCTTCAATGGCGTAAAGATTAAAAACAGTCCGATACCCCATGGGTAAGTTGCTTACCATTTTCATCAAATCTTCTGTTTCTAAATGTGTGTTTAATGCATTGTAATCAGGAGAGCGATCTGCTTTTTCAATATCAACTTCTACATACATGTTTTTATTTTTCCTTAAATAAGTTAATGATTCGTTTACCATTATTCTACGTATCCAACCTTCGAAACTTCCTTCATTCTTAAACTGATCAATTTTACTGAATACTTTCATAAATCCTTGGATCATGGTGTCTTCGGCTTCGTTTTGTTCTTTGATATATCGCATACATGTTGACAACATTATTCCTGAGTATTTTTCATATATAGCAGCTTGAGCCTTCGAATTGCTTTTCCGGCACTTCGCAATCAACTTATCTTCAGTAATTGATTTTTGAATTTTAAGCTTCATTTATTCTCGTATTCATTTACTAGATGCAATTCTTACTGCACAGGTTGCTTCATCTTAAAAAATATATAGCATGATTCATTTTCTGAATGGAAAAATGATGCCGTCATTTGATGTTTAACGTGTGAAAAGTAGGATGAGTTGTTGGATGCCGTTTGTCTAGTAGAAGTTGGATAGGTAATTTTATTTATCATCAATTATTTACATATTAGTAGTTCAATTATTAATCTGTTTGCTTATGAGATCCTTTTTACTTTTAGTATTACTAGTGCTTTTTGTTTCCCCTTCATTCGCTCAAGTGAAAAAATCGCCCGATAGAACCGAGGGAGAAGGGCCATGGAAACAACTAATTATTCGAGGAGTAACATTAATAAATGGCAATGGAGCACCTCCAACAGGGCCTGTAGATATTGTAGTAGAAAATAATATCATTAAAAACGTTAAAACAGTAGGCTACCCAGGCGTTGAAATTGATCCATCTAGACGACCACAATTGAAAGAGGGAGGAAAAGAATTAGATGCCAATGGCATGTACTTATTGCCTGGGTTTATTGATATGCATGGTCATATTGGAGGGGAATCGCAAGGCGCAGGGGCTGAGTATGTGTTTAAATTATGGATGGCACATGGTATTACCACTATTCGTGAACCTGGTAGTGGAAATGGAATTGACTGGGTGCTAGAGCATAAGAAAAAGAGTGAAAATAATATGATTACTGCTCCTCGTATTTATGCCTATACTTCTTTCGGACAAGGAAGTAAAGTACCAATAAGTACACCTGAGATGGCGCGTACATGGGTGCAAGAAAATGCTAAAAAAGGGTCGGATGGCATTAAATTTTTTGGAGCTGAACCTAACGTAATGAAAGCGGCACTTGAAGAGAATAATAAATTAAGGTTAGGTTCTGCCATGCATCATGCCCAAATGGCTGTTGCAAGATGGAATGTTGTGCATAGTGCCAAAGCAGGACTTACCTCTATGGAACATTGGTATGGATTACCAGAGGCATTGTTCGAGGATAGAACCGTACAACATTATCCAGTAGATTATAATTACAATAATGAACAAGACCGGTTCAGTGAAGCAGGTAGACTTTGGCAGCAAGCTGCTAAACCAGGGTCAGCACACTGGAATAAGGTGATGAACGAATTATTAGCATTGAATTTTACACTCGACCCCACCTTTAATATTTATGAAGCGAGTAGGGATTTACAACGTACAAGGCGATTGGAGTGGCATGAAACCTATACATTACCATCATTATGGGAGTTTTATCAACCAAGTAAAATTTCACATGGTTCGTATTGGCACTATTGGGGTACTGAAGAAGAAGTAGCTTGGAAAGAGAATTATAGGCTGTGGATGACCTTTGTGAATGATTATAAAAATAAAGGTGGGCGTGTGACTACAGGTTCTGATTCTGGATTTATTTTTCAATTGTATGGATTCGCCTATATCCGTGAACTGGAATTATTACGTGAAGCGGGGTTTTATCCACTAGAAATCATTCGTTCAGCGACACTTAGTGGGGCTGAAGCATTGGGCGTAGACCATCAACTAGGAAGCGTAGAGGTAGGCAAGCTGGCTGATTTTGTAATTGTGGAAGAAAACCCTTTAAAGAACTTAAAGGTGCTATATGGGACAGGTGCTATTAAATTAACAGAAAATAATGAAGTTGTTAGAGTAGGGGGTGTGAAATACACGATAAAAGATGGTATTATTTATGATGCGAAAAAAATGTTAGAAGATGTGAAAATAATGGTGGATAAAGCAAAGGAAGAATCGGATTATAAAATCACTCAACCTGGGTTGAAGTAGAACGTTTTTTAATAACCACCTAAACGAGACAATTGATGAATGATTTATCATCATATCTACTGTATGTGAAATAAAGGAAAAGTGTAAAATAAACTCTTTAATTGCCTGTTATACCAATTAAGGTTTATAGGGGCGCAAAAGATTTTGTAAGGAATTTGATTTTGAGAAAGGCAAAAAGCGCAGCCATAGCATTGTTACGAGGGGCATTTTTAACGTATCACAAAATTAAATTCATAGGAAGATATGTGTCATTATAAATGTTAATTGGTTCAATATTCATGTTGTTTTAAAAATCAGTATAAACCTATTTAATCAAAAGTCTGAAAATGAGTTTGATTGGTTAGGTTTAACTTGACAAAGTGACTCATGTAGTAAAAGCTCTAATTTTTTATCAGAATGATTGTTAATGATTACTTTTTCTTTTTCCACCCTAATA
>JAOULS010000190.1 GCA_029881895.1 Cyclobacteriaceae bacterium
GCTCTTAATGGTCCAATGGAAGGAACATCGCTTGCATAAAGCTCGTTTACTTCTATCACTACACCTGTTGAGTCATTGTTAATAGCTTTAATGTCAAAAGACATAATGATGGGTTCAAAATTGTTGTTTCGTACAGATTCATAAATCGGCTTATCTTCACTAGCCACACTATTAAAAGATACTGATCGCAATAATATTTTATTGTCTTTTCGCTGCCAACGCCAAACCTGTTGACCTCTGGCTTTCATACCAGCTCCTCCAAAATTAAAGTTCTTAATTGTACCAGATATTCTACTTACAACTAACATTTCCCTTTCTAAAAGGGTGTCTGGTATTTCAAAATAGTATTTATCACCTTCCTTGTGAGTTGTAAAAAGTCCTTTATTCGTAATCGCCTTATCAGTAATTATTTCTTTATAAGATTTCATTGCACTCTTATCTTTAGGCTTTTCTGATTTTTCAGCCGACTCGGTGTTTTTACCCTTTTTCTTTTTTTGCGCACTTGTGGGCAATTGAAATAATAGTAAAAACAGGAGTGGTAGTAAGAATATCTTATTTTTCATCATGGTATAATTTTAATGTTGTAATAAATTACTTTTTACTTTTTGTGTTTATATAATGATGTAATTAACCACTATTTTCTAGTTTTTCAAAACACATACATCACCATCATAAGGTAATGCAATACACTTCCAGCGATTACAAAAATATGCCATATAAAATGCGCTAATTTCATTCGGGTGTCAATCACATAAAATACGATGCCGAAAGTATAGGCGAGTCCACCAGAAAAAAGTAACCAAAAGCCAGGTGTAGGAAGGGCATCATATATTGTGTCTGCTATAAAAACAGCGACCCATCCCATAGCAGCATATAATACCACCGAAAGCACGTGGAATCGTCCAATAAACAGCAATTTTAATAAGATCCCAATGAAGGCCACTCCCCATTGTAAGCCAAAGAACAACCAGCCCGTTGTACCTCCAATGGCTAGTAATAGTACAGGAGTGTAAGTACCTGCAATGAGTAAATAAATTCCACAGTGGTCGAGAATATTAAAAAAACGTTTCGCTTTTTCATGTTGAATACCATGATATAGCGAGGACGCAGTATAAAGGAGTACTAAGCTAATTCCATATACCAGTGCGCTAAATAAACTCCAGTCCTTATCACTTTTAGCGCCAAAGACAATAAGAACGACCAAACCGCCTATGGTCGTTAACAGAGTAATACCATGCGAAAGGGTATTAAACCATTCTTCTTTTATTGTTTGTTTTTTTCTTCTTTTTGAGGTCATAAGGTAAATATGAAATTAGGTATTTTTATTTGAGTTTGGATAACTCTAGAACACAAAAAACCCACAGGAAATCTATATTTCCTGTGGGTTTCTAAATTCTGATAATAATTAGGGTTACTTACTATTTATTGTCTCCATCTCTAAACTAACTATTTCTAATTGAAAACTGCTAAGCGTAGTGTAAATGCCATACAATGTCTTGTTTTTAAAATGAGTTTCTGTCCACGATTTATCTCCTCCTTTGGCTAGCAATATTGTCTTTAGTCCACTATTCTCTTTTTTCAAAATATTAATTACTTTTTCAACATGTTGCTGAAGTGCTTTTCCGTTATAAGAGTGACTCGTTGAATTATCAATCAATATGTCATTCGTTACATCATTAAACAAAGTAACATTATATGACTTTAGTTTACCATCAGTACTTTTGTTATCAACAGTGGTAACTATATAATATTTTAGTTTATCGATATATGCTAATGTCTCTTCTGTTGTTTTAGCAAGTTCACTTTGTGCGTTCACCATTTTTACTAGCCTTTCTTTTTTAAGTGTGTAAGACGCTTCAATGCTATTGTTAACAGCTAGTAAACTGTTAATGTATGCCGTACTAGGTTGTTTGTTGTTAAAAGCGAAAAGCGCACTTACCATTGCAATAAGTAATACCGAGAGTGTAGTCGGTTGAATTTTCATCATCGATTCTTTGCCTACCGACTTAATGAAAAGAGGGACAAACACGAGTAAGAATAAAGCTACTCCCACCAAAAAGAACAGTTTGCCTCCAGAAAAATGGAGTATTTGTAGGAACACGCCAAGCACGATAGCTGTTGCTCCTAAATACCCACTCATATTACGGAGTTTTCCTAGTACTAAATCGGTTTGCTGTAACGATAAAACGAGCATTAACGGCAAGTAGCCCAGCACGAGTGATGCTGTGCCTAAGGCTAATAGTTCATTAGATCCTGCCAAGTGGAGGGTCTTCATAATTGACCCAATTAGGAATAATGCCGATCCTGCAATCCCTAATACATTCATTGTTTTTTTCATGTTGTTGTATTTTTGAGTTATTAAATAATTAGTGGCTTCCTGAATTTCACGATAGCCATTTGGAAATACTTTTTTCTTTGCTGATTGATACAACTCTTCGAATGACATTGTACCGTCCAACTGTTCTTCTATGGTGCAACAAATATGATCTAATAGATCCTCCTCTAAATCAACTAGCTCCACACCATTTTGACGTATGTCACCACGGATTAATTCTATCTGAAGTTGTGATAAAGCACTCATGATGTCTGCGGTTTTGTAATTAATATGTGTTGTAGCGTAGCGATAAACTGATTAAGTTCGTTTACTTTTTCAAGTGTAGAGGCGTTACCTTTTTCCGTCAAGTAGTAATACTTTCTCATTCTATTGTCTACCATTTCTTTTTCAGTATCTACTAAGCCCTCATTCTTTAGCTTGTGTAGTGCAGGATAAAGTGACCCTTCTTTTAGTAAAATTTTACCTTCTGATAAAAGTTTGACACGTTGCGTAATTTCATAGCCATACATTTTCTCATTATGCGCTAGTAATTTTAAAATGATAGTTGTCAAGGTGCCTTTTAATAGTTCTTTTGAATACATAGTTGTCATATACATAGATGTTCGATGCAAATATACATAGAAAAACTATGTATGCAAATTTTTGCTTTATTTTTTTCACTTCATAGTTTTAGTGTAGCCTGACAAGTGCTAAGCTTGGGTCGCTTCTGTTAGGACACTATTGGGGTTAGTATAGAATATAAGAGGCTATTCTTTTGATTTGTTTTATAAATGCCTTACATTTATAAGTAATTACTCACTTATATGACCGATAAACAAGTAAATATACTTAAGGCGGCATTGGTATTGTTTGCTGAGCAGGGTTATGAGGCAACATCAACAAGTAAAGTTGCTAAAGAAGCTGGCGTATCCGAGGGGCTCATCTTTCGTCATTTCAACAGCAAGGAGGGGTTGTTAAATGCGATCAGAGCATTGATCAACGCTTCAGCAATTAGAGGTTTCGATGATGTACTGACCAGAAAAGACCCCAAAGCCATTATTCGTGGAGTTTTGGAATTCCCATTTACTATAGATGACGATAAATTTTTGCTTTGGAAGTTAATTTATTCTATTCAGTGGCAAAAAGGAACGTATGAGAATACTATCTATGCCCCAATAAAAGAAGTGCTTATAACGGCTTTTGACACATTAGGATATGTGGACCCAGAAGCAGAAGCTGATGCTGTTTTAATGCTATTTGATGGAATTGCTACTGCTGTTCTTTTAAAAAATCAGAAGAATCAGGAAGGGGTATTAAAAGCTATATTAGAGAAGTATCAATTATAATCTGTGAGAGAATTACAAAATGAGTGATTACTTACTTTGTTGTTCTACTTGTTATTCAATATTATTATCTCTTTTTGTTTAACCTGTTTTCTAAAACGTTTCCCGATAATTCTTTTTGTAGGATAGCTTCTTTTTTAGCAATTTGAGCCTTTTTATAAGCTTTCGCAGTTGCCTCTTCAAGTTCTTGCGCTTCCTTTTTACATTGCTCTAATTCCATTTTTATCACTATAACTTCCTCTTTTAGGCTTTTTGCTTCTGTATTTTGTTGAAAAGCATATACTAAAAACAATAGTGATACCAATGACGCAGCTATTATTACAATTGCTTGTCTTGTCTTAGGTTTCATAATAGTCGTTCTTTTTTTAATTTCATGATGCGCTGGTACGATTCATCAATACGGGCTTCGGATATTTCACCATCTGCAATTAATTTTTTCACTACTTTGTATACTGCATCTACCGTTCGGTCATCGCTACCTTGTATGTTGTTAGAAAAAATCATTACATCAACCCCAGCTTTTATGGTCAGTTCTATTGATTTTTCAAACCCATAGTGCTTTGTGATAGCATGCATCTGCAAATCGTCAGTAAATACAACGCCCTCATGCCCCATTTTTTTTCGTAACAGATCGTCAATCACCTTTTTCGACAATGTGCCCGGATTGCCTTTTTTATCTATTTTTTTATTCACAATATGTGCCGTCATAATAGCGTCAATCATGCCATTATCAATCATTATTTGATAGGGTTTTAATTCTTCCTCTTGCCAATATTCAGTTACATCCGCAATTCCTAAATGGGTGTCAGCTTTCGAACTTCCATGTCCAGGGAAATGTTTAAGTACGGTAACTACACCATATTTACGGTGCTGCGCTACAATAATAGAAGCATGTTTAGCGGTGAGTGAAGCATCTGCACTAAATGCTCTACCATACTTGGCGATAATAGGGTTGTCAGGGTTAATGGCCAAATCAACAACGGGAGCAAAGTTGACATTAAACCCTAAACCGGCTAGAGTAGAAGCGGTTATTTGTCCATAAAATTTTGTAGAGTCTATATTGTCAAGCGTCCCTAAATACTCAGAAGTAACCGATTTAGGGAATTGATATTTCGTTTTCAATCGGTTTACTCGTCCACCTTCCTGATCTATTGCAATAAAAAGAGGGATAGTAGCAGCACTCTGTAATTCATAGGTTAATTTTTTGAGATTGATATATGCGTTTTGTGGGGTGATGTTTTTTTCAAACAAGATAGCACCACCTATTTTACCATCTCTAATTTCTTGAAGTATGGTACTCGAACTGTCAAGTTGTTGTTCAGCGACTCCTACTAATATCATTTGTCCGATTTTAATATCGAGGCTATCTACTTGAGCAAAAGAAAACGAAGCAGAAAAAATGAATAATGCGATGAGAGAAAATTTAATTTTAGTAATCATGTTTATTATTTATTGAAATGTAAAGTGCTTTTTTATAAACCCTACTAAGTGAATGGAGTGAGAAATTGATTGTCTTTTCCGGTTAATATTTTTCATGAATCTCCCATAATAGTTTCTCCATGGCAGGTTTTATTTCGCTCGAAGATACAGGATAATTATTGTTCATATAGCTAAAAACAAGAATTTTGCCAGATTTGGCTATTAAAAAACCACTCAGGCTATGATGATTACTTAATGTGCCTGTTTTACCATAGATATAGGGTGGATCAGCTTTATAATAATTTTTTATGGTGCCTGCTTTACCACCTACAGAAATCAAACTAAACAAACGATCTTTTCCTGCTTCATAATAGATCTTTTCCCATAAGGAAACGATGGATCGTGGGGTGAATAGATTGTAACGTGAAAGGCCTGAGCCATCTCTCCATACGGGTTCATCAGGCAGGTTGAAAAGATATTTCTCTTTGATATTCTCGATGGCAAGTGAAGCACGTAGTGAGTCACCGATAGAATTGCTGCAAAGCAAAAGAAGCTGTTCGGCTAAAAAATTATCACTCATCTGCATCATTACTTTATAAATACTGTCAGAAGGCACGCTATATAACGTTTTTTCAGTTTTATTTTTTTGATAATGAATAAGGTTAACGGGTTTTTGAATTGTATCACTCAACAATTGCGTAAGTAAAAAATCAGAATAGTGAAATGGGATAGTGTAGTTAAATTGGGGTCTATTGGGGTAGTAATACAACAAGTTGTCATCTATGTTTCGTACAATAGAACGCGTGTTAGAGATACTGTCTTCTAACAAAAAATAGCGTTTGAAATAGGGAACATTAACATCAATCGTGGTATTTTCAGCCGACTTTGATACTTCAATTAAGTTTCCGTAAATAGGCATAGGGCTTCTTTCTGTAGAATAACTAAATTCATAATCATCCCACGCCCAACCTGGGCCAAAATGAGTGTCGTAATAATTGTCAGAAGAAAAATAGAGGTTATAGTCGTTGTTTTTCAGAAAATT
>JAOULS010000191.1 GCA_029881895.1 Cyclobacteriaceae bacterium
TGCATCATTAAGCACAGTAAATTGCCTTTTCATCATTACCTTTATTTCTCTCCAACTTCTTATGATAGTCATGACTATTATTCTATTTAAGTGTAATACTGGTCTGAAGTAAATCGATTTTCGTTTGACGATCGATCAGTTTTGGTTTGCTTCCTATGGTAGCTAATGGATTGTCAATTAATTCGTGATCCCTATTATTGTATATAGTCTGATTAGAAGATAGAGTGGATTCCAAAATATCCAAAACCAGTGCATCTTCTTTCTCATCAAACTTTCTTGCAAACAAATTATCACCTGTGAGTAAAAAATCTAAGTCAGATTCAGTCAATGTTTTTGGCCTCAACTTAATACCTCCATCAGGTATCCAAATAATGGCTCTTTTGTCATCGTTAACGATTGTTTGGCTGAAAGAGGAATTCATCAATACCGTTTGAAAAAAGGATTCGTCTGCTATCAGTGTATTGCGATAGAAATCTTCAAATTTTTTCACCTCAGGACTATTGCAAATAAATTCACAACACGCTCTGGTTAAGATCATCCATTGTTCACCTATATATGAAGTGATTTCTTTCATGAAAGGCCTTTTATGGAGTACACCCGAAAACCCAATAGCTGTCTCCATAAAATAGTTCTCGATACGGTTTATTGTATCAGGGCGGTCTATGGCTTGATTGGCTGTCTTTATAAAGTTTTTTCCTTTGTTCTTACTTAAAAAATTGAGTATGAAATCTTGTGATTTTAAAGGAAAGTCTTGCCCACTAAGATTGATGAAAAAGTCCCATTTCAGATTGTGGGTAATCAGATATTTCATTCCATTCAACTCAGATTGTACCATACTGTAACCACCCCAAACCACATTTTCACTTTCCATCACATAAGCGTTGGGGTAGGCATCTAAAAAGACTTTTACTTTCTGAGTAAAATGCTGATCCGCTTTTATATCAATATGAATCAAGTAATGATTTTCTGGATGATAAATGGCTTTAAATAATCGCTTGAATTGCCTAGGAAAACGATGGACTAAGATGAAATAAGCAATATTAGGTTGTTTTGTTATCGCAGAAGTACTACCGTTAAATGCCCTTTTCTCCATTGGTATATTTTGTATCATGTTTATTTTTTTAATTGTTTATAATGTACCTATGGTAAGGTTTTGGCTAGACCAGCTCTCTCTCAAAAAGTGCTAATTCTTTTCGTCCTAGTTCATTAGGGAATTGACAATAATAGATTCTATGAATGTATCTCCGCACCACTAATTTTACCTCTGGATTTACTTTTGCATATACTGTATCACCTGCCACATACTTGTTTTCTTTTTCGTCTCTCATAAGTTTTTGATTTTACAGGGTTACATCTTCATATCCACTTTTAATGATGGTAGATAGCATTTTGAATCGCTCATTGGCTTTCATTTTATTGGTCGAGTGCGCTGGAATAATTATGACTTGACCTACTTCTAATTGAGTCGATTTTTCATCTATTATCACCTCAGCTACCCCATCTATCACCTGAACCAGATTATCAAAAGGTGATATTTTTGCAGCCAATGTTTCGCCCGTATCAAATGAAAGTACCTTTACAGTACCTGTTTTTTTGCGTAGAATAGATTTGATCACAATAGATCCAGGCACATAGTTCACTACACCTACAAGTTGATGTGCCAATGAAGTCTCTAGTTCAGTGTTTTCCATTATATAAATTATTTAGATCTAATACCAAACTTGAATGAGTGCAGAGGTGGGGTACAAATTGATTATTCATTTTTTCCTTTTTCTTTTCGCTTAGCTATTTTAGCGGCACGTTTTTCTTTAAGATTTTTTGCTGGAGCTTTCTTGCCCGATTTAGCTTTTCCATCTTTTTCTTTTGACATGATTTGTTTGATTTTAAAGTGTTTAGAGAGCAGACCTAAGAGGACGGTTCTTTCTTGATACAAAGGTCAAGGAAATATGGAGTTAATGCATTACACTACTTTAAGATCTTCTTACATATATCTCATGTCCTCAAATCTCCTTTATGGAATGTCTCATGACAATCAATCGCCTTATTCGAGATATGGTCTTTATATAAGATGGTACGATGAGGATAAGGGATTTCTATGCCTTCCTTCTCAAAACGCTCCTTTACTGACTGATTGAGGTCATAGTGCATATCAAAAGCCGCATAGGGATTGGCAGACCATATCCATCCTTTTAGCTTTACCGAACTATCACCAAACCCTACTACAAAAACACGAAAAGCGTCCACACCTTGCTTTTTATCCTGTTTGCTACGATTATCGATACTCAGGGGATGTTTTTCAGCCTCTTCTTGTATTATTTTCTTAGCAAGATCAATATTGCTTTCATAACTAATCTCAAAAACGACTGGCTCACAGATTTTCTGGTCAGATATACTACTATTGATTACCACCTCTGTACTCACTACAGAATTAGGGATGATTACACGTCTGTTTTCAAAATTAGTTATAACTGTATGTCGCAATGTAATATCCTCTACTGTCCCCGTATATTTATCGGCTATAGTAATGAAATCTCCCACATGAAAAGGCTTAAAAATAACAATAAAAATACCACTAACAATATTCGAAAGTGCTTGCTGTCCAGCAAGACCTAGTATTGCTAATAATACTCCTGCACTAGCAAAAATTGCTACGGCAAGGTTTCTGAATGAAGGAATCACATAGGTTATAACGATTAATGCAAAAACCCACAGGAGTAATGCAACAGCATTTTTGAAGAAATGATGGTGAGTAGGTGCAACTTTTGATTTTTCTATGGCTGAATGTAAAGATCGATTGATCAACCAAATAGAAAACCGGGTAAGTATTATCGTCACTATAAGAATACCGATTACGATAAGAAGATAATTATATTCCCAGCTGGTTAGATAATCTATGATTCTCATGTGTTATGATGAATAAGGTATACTGTTGTTTAAAGTCATATTTCCTTTTGTGTTCAATTCTTGAGGTAATCCTACAAGGCATTTGTCTGAACTAATACTTTCTCAACCAAAACACGCATTAGAGCGTTAAACCTTGCTTAGTGAGTTAATTTTGTTGGTAAACATGAAATACGAAGAAAACCATTGCTACTAATGTTAAAGAAATAAAAAATGTAGTCTGGCTAAAGATCCCATAGCACAGATTGTGCAGTATTCTCCCAATATAACTTCGAGGATGAGCATCGTAATAATCATATTGATATTTTTGTGTCATTTGATGTCTATACAATCCTCTCATACCACCAATAATAAGATGTACAACTACCAATACAACAACATATAATATTATCAAGGAAAGTTTGAGTAAGTAGATTAGTTCTTTTTGATTACTTCACCTACACCGATGAAGGGTATTGCTCCCGCTCCTGTGACCTGAGGTAAAATACCGTTCCATTTTTCTATTGCTTTTAAGTTTGCCTCTATTTTTCTAAGCTCAATTAAATCAGGAGAAATATTCATTTTCTGTAGGCGCAAGGCTTCTGCCTCTGCAGTAGCTGCAGCTATGGTCTGTTGTGCTTCAACTTTTATTCTGTCTAAATCTCGTTTGGCTTTAAGTGCATTTTGTTCGGCCGTCTGTTTTGCCTCTATCGCGTCTGTAAACGTTTGGGAAAAGCTAAATGAGACAATAGAAAAGGCATCCACAGAGATATTGGAGTTTAGTAACCGAGCAGTAAGGGCATCTTGCATTTCTGTACTTACAGCTGGTCGTTTTGTAATCAATTCCTCAGCAGTATAACGAGCAGAGACTGCTTTCATGACTTCCTGAATAGCAGGATCTATAATCCTTTCTTTAAATTGTATCCCAATGGTTTGATAAACTAAATTGGCTTTGTCTGGTATGATGTGATAGTTGAGTGCAACGGATAAATCCACATCCTGAAGATCAGAAGAGGCTGAGGCGGCATCCGTAATGACCTTTTGTATCTTGACATCCATTAAAATAACTGTTTGCATAACAGGTATTCTAAAATGAATACCCTCGTTTAATACAATGTCTTGAACTGCTCCAAAATTCTGAACAACACCTCTTTCACCAGCTCCTATTTGAACCCAAGGTTTGAATGCAAAAAGTGCCAGAACAAGTGCGACAACAATGAATAGATTTCTCCATGAACCTTGATTCATTAAATTTTTAATCCCAATTATATCTTGATTATCCATATTTTTTTTATTGTATAAAGATAAGTTTGTACTCATTTCAAACCATTACACTACTATAAAACATTGTTACACATATCTCATGTTTGTGCTATACACGAATAATATTAACTCATCTTTAACCATTCAATCAACAGATAGCATGAATAAGAAAATGATTTTTTCAATGGGGTGATCATAAGAAATTCAGATGGAAAGAAGGCAACCGTTGAATTAAATAATAATGCCTGTGTCGTATGTAGATTTCACCCTAATAATTCAGTTTATTTGGGAGATGCCCGACTTGCAAAGTGGTATCCTGCAAACTTCTTTTTGTACATAATCTATAGAATTAAAAAGTACAGGCACACGGACAAAAAAATGTAATTGGCTACAGATCCTCTAGATTTCCTCTACGCTTTTCTTTTAGCTGTTTATAGAAAGTGGGGGTAAGACCTGTCAATTTCTTGAATTGATTGGATAAATGTCCAACACTGCTATAGTGCATCTTATAAGCTATTTCTGTCAAGTTCAGCTCATCGTATATTATCAACTCCTTAACTCTTTCTATTTTATGCAAGATGATAAATTGCTGTATGGTGATGCCTTTTACTTCTGCAAAGGTGTTGGCTAAATAGGTGTAATCTAGGTTTAGCTTCTCGCTGATGTAATCAGAATAATTTACTTTAGGCAATTCATCTGAATAATGAATAAGTTCAATTACTACATTTTTGATTTTTTCTATTAAGATACTCTTTCTATCATCTAATAGCTCAAGTCCAATCTTTATCAAGTTCTCTTTCAGCATGTTTCTTTGATCTGGAGTGATATCATCCAATATCTCCACCATACCTAAATCAACTACAGTATATTCTAAACCCAATTTCTTCAATTCTTCCTTCACCATCAATTTGCACCGCAAACTGACCATATACCTGATGTATAGTTTCGTACTCATGTTTTGACCATGCTTTTTAATGATAAACGGGCTTGAAGGTTATTCAGCTACGTTATAAGACAAATGTTATTCACGTTAGCTAAACTGGCATCCTTCAATCACATCATTTTAGATTTTCACAAGGTATGGTTTATCTTGTATATTGTGCGTTTCATATCTATTTGATTTACGAAGGGAATGTTCGACATCTGTTACTCGCAACAGTTTATCTGATATATTAAATTGATTCCTGAGCACATTTCCATCGTATTTTTTCATCAGTATTTTGAATATAAATCTTTTGTAATGCAACACTTCCTAATAACAATTCGAATATTCCTTTATTAGTTTCTCTATTAAATACAGGAAATGAATAACCAATGATTACTAATATGTCTGTTTGCTCTATGATTGAGCTTGAACTCGATTTTAGTGAAGAAGATGTAGAATTTGCTGATCGTGATGACCTCAAAGCACTCATCAATAAACTATTAGTGGTTATTGAAGCACTGATAAAGAGCTTCGATTTGGGAAATGTAATAAAAAATGGTGTGCCCACCGTAATTGCAGGAAAGCCCAATGCGGGTAAATCAACCCTACTCAATGCATTGCTGAATGAAGAACGTGCCATAGTATCCGAAATTGCAGGTACTACACGCGACTCTATTGAAGACGAAATTAATATTGAGGGAATCAATTTTCGGTTTATAGATACCGCAGGGCT
Organism: Cyclobacteriaceae bacterium; assembly: GCA_029881895.1. Classification (GTDB taxonomy): domain Bacteria; phylum Bacteroidota; class Bacteroidia; order Cytophagales; family Cyclobacteriaceae; genus JAOUKH01. The sequence goes on from JAOULS010000191.1 coordinate 5,802, forward strand.
TAGAGAAACAACAGACACCATTGAAGCCATTGGTGTGGAACGCACCCAAGCCAAAATGAAGACCGCTTCCTTGATTATTTACATGTTCGATTTGGTGAATGAATCAGCAACCGAAATACTACAAGAAGTAAACCGATTAGAAAACAGTGGAAAACCATTTGTATGTGTAGGCAATAAAATTGACAAGGCTGACCCAAAAATTGTAGAAAAACTGAAAAGCAACACCCATTTTGTTTTTATCTCTGCTTCCGAAAAACAATACATTGAAGTACTAAAAGATAAAATTATTGAAATGGTG
>JAOULS010000192.1 GCA_029881895.1 Cyclobacteriaceae bacterium
TAGAAAACAATAGCACTTATTAATCAAGTAATGTGTGTGTTTTGATTGGTTTATCTATGACTTTTCGACAACTATTATTTATTCTACTTTTTACTTCATCAATATTCATAATTGAACCCGAATTATCAATGTCGTTTAGTTAAGACCTGACAGGTTTTACAAATTCAATAAATGCTCGAATATCTAATATCTGAACATGTTATGATTACAAACCTGCCAGGTCTATATTCTTAACTAAACGACATTGCCCGAATTATGCAATAGAATTCGTAATGATGCCATAAAGCACAAAGAAATAGGTGGTTATGCAAAGAAGCATAGCACCGCTATGGTGATGCGCATAATCAAAATAAAGTGTCTATTTCACAGTGATTTATGGATCGGAATCCCTGCCTGGCCGGCAAGGCAGGGATTCTCTATTACATAATTCGGGTTTAACTTGCATAACATTTGATATTTTACCACGCTTATTTTGTTTAAAATTTAAATAAGGGTTAAAAAACTACATGATATAGCAAATATAATGTCATAAAAATATTTTTAGGGTTAAAAATACATGTAATTATTCAATATTTATGTAAATATCTATTTTATTGGTTAATTTTTATTGCTGAACAAGTAATTATTGCTAGGTTTGTGGAACAATAGGGTGAAAAATGACCCTGTTTATAAATTTTTAACACTTAATTTAAAAAATCATGGATGAATTTTGGTCACTTATTGCGGAAACAGAAGTTTCAAGATCTGTTCCCGCAGTAGAGGTTGTTGGATTAGCAGCTACATCTCTGTTTACTGCAAACAACATTTGGATGATGTTGTGTACTGCACTAGTGTTTATTATGCACTTGGGTTTTGCAGGTGTAGAAGCTGGTTTTGGTCAATCTAAAAACACAGTTAATATTTTATTTAAAAACACCATTACTCCGATAATTGGTATTCTTACTTTTTATGTAATTGGTTTTAACCTTATGTATCCTGATTTTGCAGATGACTCTTCAGGGTGGTTTGGATTTGCTGGTTTTTTTGCTAGTAACCCTGAAGGAGGTGAAAGCATAGCTTATGCTGGTGGTAACTATACCTATTGGACAGATTTTTTGTTTCAAGCAATGTTTGCTGCTACAGCGGCTACTATTGTTTCTGGAGCAGTAGCGGAGCGTATCAAGGTATCTTCATACATGATATTTACATTAATTTATGTTGGTATTGTATATCCATTAATTGGTAGCTGGAAATGGGGTAATGGTGCACTAGATGCTATGGGTTTTTATGATTTTGCAGGATCAACATTAGTTCATTCTGTCGGAGGATGGGGAGCACTTGCAGGTGTAATAGTATTAGGACCTCGAATTGGTAAATATGTAAACGGAAAAGTAGTGAGCAAACCTGGAGTTAGTATTCCGTTAGCTGTAATTGGGGTTTTCTTACTTTGGTTAGGATGGTTTGGTTTTAATGGAGGATCGGTTCTTTCTGGTAAGCCAGGGGCAACTTCTCTTGTGCTTGTAACTACTTGTTTGTCTGCAAGTACAGGAGGTTTAGGTGCATTTTTTACAGCATACTTTGTATTCAAAAGATTGGACTTAGGAATGGTACTTAATGGAATTCTTGCTGGTCTCGTTGGGATTACAGCTGGTGCTGATGTTATTCCTGTACCATGGTCGTTATTTGTAGGTTTAATTGCTGGAGTATTTGTTGTTTTTTCTGCTATTACACTTGATAAATTAAAACTGGATGATGTCGTGGGTGCTATTTCTGTACACCTAACTTGTGGGATTTGGGGGACATTAGCTGTAGGTATATTCTCTACAAATCCAGACCATACTTTTCTTACCCAATTAATTGGTGTAGTTATTTGTGGCGTTACTGCTTTTGGTTCGGCATATTTAATCTTCTTTACTTTGAAGAAAGTTAGAGGAATAAGAGTTTCTGAAAAACATGAAAGAGAAGGGTTAGATAGCCATGAACATGGTATCAGAGGATATACAATAATATATGAAGATTAATTAAACTATTTATAAATCAGAAGCCCAGCTTTTCCTCGTGTTCGTAGCATTTAGAAATGCTAGGTTTTAATTTTTATTAGCTTTTATATTTTCTAGTTGATATGTGACTATTATAATTGATTTTTCTGTTGAGGCCTACCTATTTTTAGGTAGGCTTTTTTTATTTGTTCTATGGATTAATCTAATCTAGACCTAATTCAAGTTGAGTATATAACATTTTTTGTCCAAATAATAGACTCTGCGAATCATACATTGTGTTTGAGCTTCAATAGTACAAATATTTGAAAATTAATATCCGTAGAGATTTTACAAAGTTTATTTTATTTGTAATAAAGTTGAATCTTATAGTTAGAAAGACAACTTTTTTATAAATTCCGCCAACAAAAAGCGGATAAATGGCTGTAAAAAGTGTAAAAAATCATAATTCGGATCATCAAAAACCTATAGGTACACACAAAAGGAATGATGGTATTCCATTTGATCCTGAAATGATAAAAGGGATTAGAGTTAACAAAAGTGCTGTAGAACGTAGAGCATCCTCATTAGGAAAAAGAAGATCAGTAAAAAAAGAGTGGCAAGCTGCTTGGTTATTAAAAGCGCTTTCCTGTATTGATTTAACCACCTTGGCAGGTGATGATACAGAAGGAAATGTAGTACGCTTATGTTCTAAAGCCAAACAACCCGTACGTGAAGATTTGTTAAAAGCTATGGGAATGGAAGATGTAACCCTGACTACAGGAGCAGTTTGCGTGTATCATAATTATATCTCTTCCGCACAAAAAATATTAGAAGGAACTTCTATCCCAATAGCAGTAGTATCTACGGGTTTTCCTGCCGGGCAAATTACATTAGAACAAAAAATTAACGAAATAAAAGCATCTGTTGCAGCAGGAGCTACAGAAATTGATATCGTAATTAGTCGTGCCTTAGTATTAACTGGAAATTGGAAAGGATTATACGATGAAGTCTCCTTATTTCGAAAGGCATGTGGTGAAGCACATTTAAAAACAATACTCGCTACCGGTGAGTTATCTACACTTACCAATGTAGCCAAGGCAAGTTATGTGTGTATGATGGCTGGTGCGGACTTCATAAAAACAAGTACAGGAAAAGAAAGTGTAAACGCTACGCTTCCTGTAAGCTTAACCATGGTTCGTGCCATAAGAAATTATCATGAACAAACAGGGTTTAAAGTTGGATTTAAACCAGCAGGAGGTATTCGAAATGCAAAACAAGCATTGGAATGGTTAATATTAATGAAAGAAGAATTAGGAAATGACTGGTTATCGCCAACATTATTTCGTTTTGGAGCAAGTGGCTTGCTTACAGACATAGAAAGACAACTAGAACACTTTGTTACGGGCAGGTATTCTGCTTCGTACAGACACCCAATGGCATAAACGATCAACATGAACATTAAAAGCATATACGACACCATGGAATATGGACCTGCACCTGAAAGTGCTAGTACGGCTTATGATTGGCTAAAAAAGCATAATAATCAATTCGAATTATTTATTAATGGAAAATGGGAAAAACCTCTATCTGATAAATACCTAGATAGTATAAACCCTTCCAATAAAGAATTTTTAGCTAAATCAGCAATTGCTGATAAACAGGATGTTGATAAAGCGGTAGATGCTGCGAAAAAGGCCTTACCTTTATGGTCAAAAATGAAGGGGCATGTAAGGGCAAGGTATTTATATGCCATTGCTCGACAGATTCAGAAGCACTCCCGATTATTTGCCGTATTAGAAACATTGGATAATGGCAAGCCCATTCGAGAGTCCAGAGACATTGATATTCCATTAGTAGCAAGACATTTCTACCATCATGCTGGATGGGCACAAGTAAAAGACACTGAATTAAAAGACTATAAAGAAGTAGGAGTAATAGGTCAAATTATTCCATGGAACTTTCCTATGCTCATGTTGTCATGGAAAATTGCTCCCGCCTTGGCAATGGGCAACACTGTGGTTCTAAAACCTGCTGAGTTTACTTCACTTACGGCTCTGTTGTTTGCTGAAATATGTGAACAAGTGGGTTTGCCAAAGGGTGTGGTAAATGTAATAACTGGTGAAGGCACTACAGGTGCAGCACTTGTTGACCACAAAGACGTTGATAAAATTGCCTTTACGGGGTCTACTGAAGTAGGGAAAATTATTCGTAAGGCAACTGCAGGTACAGGGAAAAAACTTTCCCTAGAGTTAGGTGGTAAATCACCCTTTATCGTTTTCGAAGATGCTGATCTTGATAGTGCCGTTGAAGGTGTTGTGGATGCGATTTGGTTCAATCAAGGACAGGTATGCTGTGCAGGGTCACGCCTCCTAGTGCAAGAAAATATTGCTGAACAATTTTATAAAAAATTAAAAGCAAGAATGGAAACCCTAAGGGTAGGTAATCCCTTAGATAAAAGTATAGACATAGGGGCAATTGTTGCCCCCGTTCAAATGAAAACAATTGATGAACTTGTAAATAAAGGCGTAGAAGAAGGGTGTTCACTATGGCAACCCTCTTGGGACTGCCCTAAAGAGGGTTATTTCTACCCTCCTACACTTTTTACTGACGTTTCCCCTTCGGCCACTATTGCACAAGTAGAAATATTTGGCCCTGTATTGGTCGCAATGACTTTTAGGACGCATCAAGAAGCAGTCAAATTAGCAAATAATACCGTATTTGGACTTGCTGCTAGTATCTGGACTGAAAACATTAACCTTGCGCTTGATATAGCACCAAAAGTAAAAGCGGGTACCATTTGGATAAACTGCACGAATGTTTTTGATGCGGCATCAGGTTTTGGAGGATACAAAGAGTCTGGCTTTGGTAGAGAAGGAGGAAAAGAAGGGCTTTATGAATATATGAAACCCAAAATAGAGGAGCAGTTTAGTGATAAACCGTTCGTACATTCAAAAGTTAAAAAAGGGGGAAACAGTCCTTCAAAACAAGGGCTACCCGAAATTGACAGAACTGCTAAATTATATATTGGAGGAAAACAATCTCGCCCAGACGGAGGGTACAGTCTAACCATTTCAGATTATGCTGGAAAGGCTTTGGCCGAAGTAGGTGAAGGAAACCGAAAAGATATAAGGAATGCAGTAGAGGCGGCACATGCTAACAGTTCTTGGGAAAGTATGACTGGTCATGCCCGAGCGCAAGTACTTTATTTTTTAGCAGAAAATCTATCAGCACGAAAAAACGAATTTGCAGATCGACTAAGTCAGATGACAGGTGGTGATGAAGCCTCTTCAATAAATGAAGTTGAACTGTCCATCGAAAGGATATACTATTACGCTGCCATGGCGGATAAATACGATGGCAACGTGCATCATACCACCACAAGAAATGTGACATTGGCAATGCCTGAGGCAATTGGTGTACTGGGCATTACTTGTCCAGAAGAAGCCCCTTTACTTGGATTTGTTTCAATGATAATCCCCGCTATTTCGATGGGGAATAGAGTGATTGTGGTGCCTTCTGAAAAGCACCCTTTGTCGGCTACCGATTTCTATCAATTATTAGACACCTCCGATGTGCCTAGTGGTGTGGTAAATATTATAACTGGTAAAAAAGATGAATTGGCAAAAGTTTTGGCGAATCATGATGATGTAGATGGTATTTGGTATTTCGGGTCAGAGGAAAGTGAAATGATTGAACACGATGCTTCTGAAAATATGAAAAGAACATGGGTGAGCTATGGAAAATACCGAGATTGGTACACTACAGAACAAGGAGAAGGGCAGGAATTTTTGAGGCATGCTACACAAATTAAAAACATTTGGATTCCTTATGGTGAGTGAGGGTAAATAAGAAAATTAGTTCTTCATTTAGTGCTGTGGTAATATAGTATCACTCAGAGGGCAATGCCCCGAAGAATCTCTTAGAGTTTTTTCTCAATGCAAGGCATTAGAGTTTAGTTTTGGTATTGTTTTATCACAAATTGTTACTCAATTTTTAGTTGTTCATATCTTTTTCCTGACTTCGACACTTCTTAGTGTGTAAAATCATATCTATCAGTATATCAATTAATTACATTGATTTAATTGGTTAATTTGGGTGACCCAGGTTCGTTTTCTACTTTTATTTCATGTTTGT
>JAOULS010000193.1 GCA_029881895.1 Cyclobacteriaceae bacterium
CCATTTCGTTGCTGAATAAAATTTTTCTGAACTCATTTGGCTTCTTTTCATTCATCAAGTTCAATTCGCCTTTCACTTTTATCAATTCCCCAAAATGATTTCCCCTTAAATCATATTGTTTTTTTTTAGTGTAAGTTGTAATAAGCATTAATTGAAATGAATTATCATCACTTATCGGTGTTTCTAATATTTGAAATGAATGAATGTAATTCTTTTCTAATGCCATATATCTCAAGATTTTCCAATTATCTTATAGTAAGATACCGATTCGTCTTTATTATTATTTAAAATCTGTACAAAATCTGTAATTGAAATCCTGTCATCTTGTTGTCCGTAACTGATAGAATTAACACTTAAAATGGTCAATAACAGCATTATTCTAATAATTTCACTTATCGGTTATTAAAAGGAACATAACTTTCTTATATGTTAACATTATTCCTCATATCCTTCTAAATCGACAAAAAAGAACAACAAATAAATATAAAAAAAGCAAGACTGCTCCTGTAGTCTTTATATAATTCTAGGAAGGTAGTGCTACCAAAAAAGCACAGCCTGTAATGATTACAATTTTATTCGTATTCCTGCATTCAATGAACTTGGTACAGTAATGACGATGTTGTTCATAATATCGAACCTTAATTTAAGTGGGATATCTATTTTATCTGATACAGGAATATAATAATTAGCCGAAAAGAGTAAACCTAATTTTATTCCCTCCATGAAATTAAACTCTGGACCAATATCAAATGCAAAAGCACGAGTTACTTCATATCTAAGAATGGGTGTAATCTTAACAGCAGAAATAGAATATTCACGATAAATGGTTTGAGAACCAAAAGGAACAGCAACACTATACCAATACAAAGATTGATACATAAGTTCTGAACCAAAACTAAAATTTTCCTTAGATCCAAAAAAATACTGCCCACTTATCCCATAATTTATCACCTCCCAATCGGTCGCAAAAGACCCCGTTATTTCGTCTTTTTCGACCAGGTTTTCGATGTCTATTGCCGTGGCACCTACGCCTATACTAAATTCAACTGAACTTTGAGAAACTCCCATGAATGGAAGTAAAAAAAATAGTATGATAAATTTAATCTTTTTCATAATCGTTATTTTTTAAATGAAATCAAGTAAAAACCTATTTAGTTGAAATTATTAGAAAATAATCAATATTGAACCCAACATTCGTTTACTACATATAATGTTTGTTTGCTATTTTATATTTAACATATTTCAACTTACTTCACTAAATCGATAATTAAGAAGAACAATTAAATATAAGCAATAAACATGATACTATTATTGTGTTATGCTTAAAATAATACTACTATTATTACACCTAAAGAAGTCGTTTTTGGTTATTAAAACACTCAATCCTACTTTTTCAAATTCACCCCTTCCGTGCTATCAAAAAAACTTGCGCTGACCCACGAACCTCCATCGTAAAGGAACGGGTACTGCTTACTATTCAACACCTATATTATTGCCTACATGAGAAATATTTTAAGCAAATAGTGTAATAAAAACCAATGCTACAGTAATTCTTCTATCACTTTCATTAGTTTCTCTAAGTATTTTTGATCTGTTTCATCAAAATCGGCTAACACATCGCTATCTACATCAAGGATAAGCGCTACCTCATTATTTTTTATGGCTGGTAATACAATCTCTGATTTAGCATCAGAGCTACAAGCGATATGACCTGGAAATTCATCAACATTATTTACGATGATTGTTTTGGCTTGCGCCCAAGTAGATCCACATACGCCTTTCCCTTTTTTTATTCGAGTACAAGCAATTGGCCCTTGAAAAGGGCCTAGTACTAATTCATCTTTTTTCACAATGTAAAATCCTACCCAAAAAAAACCCATCCCTTGCTTTAATGCAGCAGCTATGTTGGCAAGGTTTGCGATGACATCCGTTTCGGCACTTACCAATGCTTCTATTTGCGGAATCAACGTTTCGTATTTCTCGGTTTTGGAAGCGGTAATGTTTATTTTTAATTCTTCAGCCATTTTTAAATCTTTTTTACATCCTTCTGAGTATATTCATTATCTAAATTGCCAGTATTAAGCGTGTCATTAGGTTCAAACATTACTACATGTGCCTCTTCTTTTGCGTAGGGCCTATGATCAATGCCTTTAGGCACAATATACATCTCTCCTTCGTTAAGTTCTATCGTTTTGTTTTCTAGTTCTAGAAAGCACTGCCCTTTTATCACAAAAAAGAGCTCATCCTCGTTTTCATGATGATGCATGGGAAATGTTCCTTTAAATTTGGCAATCTTTACGGCTTGCCCATTTAGCTCTCCAATACATGCAGGTGACCAATAATCAGTAATTAACTTAAATTTATCGTTCAGATTAATTTTTTCCATTTCTAATTATTTTTAATTCGTCCTCTCCAATTTTTTCGTAATGCAATTGTTCTCCATTTATCATTGGTGCTGCAATTCCTTCCTTAAACATTGTTTTTGACACAAAAATACGTGCTTCGTCCCATAAATCATCATCAATACACGATTGTAGTAATGTTGATCCACCCTCTATAATGACGGACTGAATTTCACGGGCATGTAAGTCAGCCAATAGTTGTTCTAAAAAGTTCTCTTCTTCTAGTGCCACATAAACCGTGTTTTTATGAGTTTTACTTTCTAGTAAATTGTAACAAAGGGTGGGTTGTGAGCCATCAAATAAAAAGAGCCCTTTCTCCAATGATAGTTTTTTATCAATAACAACACGAATAGGGTTACCCCCTTGCCAATCGCGAACGTTAAGTTGAGGGTTGTCATACTTGGCAGTATTCGTCCCAACCATTATGGCGTCTTCTTCGGCACGCCATTTATGAACCATCTTCCTCGAATGTTTATTGCTAATCCATTTTGAGTCAAAATTCTTCCTTGCGATAAACCCATCTGCTGTTTCTGCCCATTTTAAGATAATGAACGGTCGTTTTTTTTGTACGGAACAAAAAAAGCGCTGATTCAACATCAATGCTTCTTCTAGTAGCCCTACTTCTACATCAATATTAGCTGATGTAAGTTTTTCAATCCCTTTCCCATTCACTAATGGATTAGGGTCGGTACTGGCAATAACTACTTTTTTTAGCTGATGTTTTACTAGTAAATCAGCACAAGGAGGGGTTTTGCCAAAGTGTGAACAAGGTTCTAACGTAACATAAGCAATACTGTCTGAAAGCAATTTTTTATCTTTTACAGCTTCAATGGCATTTACTTCTGCATGTGCTTTACCATATTGTTTATGCCACCCTTCTCCTATAATTTTTTCATTATGAACAATCACACAGCCTACCAAAGGATTGGGACTTACTTTTCCCTTACCAAAAGCAGCAAGTTCCAAAGCGCGAAGCATAAAAAGAGTATCTTTGTCTGAAAACGGACTCATGGTTGCAAATTGATGAAAACAAAAGAACTGTACAACTCTATTTCCACAGAACTTACATCTTTATATGATGAGCAAGAGGCAAACAGTATTGCATTTCTTCTATTAGAAGCAATATTAGGAATAACCAAAACAGATTGTATTGTCAATACTACATTGCATGTTTCTTTAATGAAGGATCGTGAAATAAAAGTAGCGATAGAAAAATTATTGCGACATGAACCTATTCAGTATGTACTCGGAAAAGCCGATTTCTATGGAAGAGAATTTGTTGTAGATGCTAATGTGCTTATCCCTAGAAATGAAACGGAAGAATTGGTGCAGCTAATTATTAATGAAAATAAAGCGTCAAATTTAAAAATAGTAGACATCGGTACTGGGTCGGGCTGTATTCCCATATCATTATATTTAGCGTTGGATAATGCAGAAGTTGAGGCAGTGGACATTAGTGAAGCAGCACTTGCCATTGCTCAACAAAATGCTTCAGCGTTAGACGCCCACATTACCTTCAACCATTTCGATATTCTTAGTGGCACACCACTCCCGAATCAATATCACATTATTGTGAGTAACCCACCTTATGTTACTCAAAATGAAAAAACGCTTATGCGCCCAAACGTGTTAAACTTCGAGCCCCACTTAGCCCTTTTTGTTGAGGATAATGACCCTTTGATTTTTTATAATGCAATTGTACAACATTCTAAACATTCCCTTTACAATGAAGGGAGGCTCTATTTTGAGATTAATGAAAATTTAGGAGTAGAGGTAGCTAGCATTATGGAAAATGCAGGCTTTAAAAAAACACGAATCATCCAAGATCTAAATGGAAAAGATAGAATAGTAACAGGGGTGATGATGTGAGTGTTTCTCTACATAATGCCGCTAATCTATAATTTTAACTGTTTATAACATCTTGATATAAATAGGTTTGGATTATTTGTATGTTTGTTTTTATGAATACACTACACTAAAATTTTATCAAGTAAATGAATTGGAATAGAAAAATAATCACAGCACTAGTGATGGGGGCAATTTCTTTTAATGGCTTGTCTCAAGAAAATGGCTGGAACAGGAAGTTCGAGCAGCTAGGGACATCATTACCCACACCAAACGAATACAGAAATGGAGCGGGTGCACCAGGAGAAAAGTATTGGCAACAAAAAGCAGATTATGTAATAGATGTCGAGATCGATGATGAAACACAAGTATTAACAGGTTCTGAAACCATTACTTATTTTAATAATTCGCCTCATACGCTTTCGTATTTATGGGTGCAGTTAGATCAAAATGTAAGAGCCGAAGGGAATTTATCTTCGGTGACAAGCACACGTGGGGTTAGTGACTCTATTGCTGCCAAATTTATAGCTTCTGGATTAGGATTACATGATTATGAAGGAGGATATAAAATAGGTGCCGTAAAAGGAGAAAACGGAAAAGGACTACAGCACAGCATTAATCGCACGATGATGCGTATTGACCTAGATACACCATTAAAATCTGGAAATCAATTCAAGTTTTCGATTGATTGGTCGTATACTATTTATGATCGAATGAAGATAGGAGGACGAGGAGGCTATGAATACTTTCCTGAAGATGATAACTATGCCTATACTTGTGCACAGTGGTTTCCAAGAATGGCCGTTTATGATGATGTAAATGGGTGGCAAAACAAACAATTTATAGGTAGAGGAGAGTTTGCGCTAACCTTTGGTGATTATACTGTGAATATCACAGTACCTTCCGATCATATTGTTGCTGCAACAGGTGAGCTTCAAAACCCAGAAAAAGTATTGACAAAAACGGAATTAGGTCGATTAAACCAAGCAAAAAAATCATTTGATAAACTCGTTTTAATCGTAACACAAGAAGAAGCAACGGCAAAAGAGAAAATTAAATCCACAAAAAAAAGCACATGGACTTATAAGGCAAACAATGTGCGTGACTTTGCTTTTGCCTCATCGCGAAAATATATTTGGGATGCAAGAGCAGTACAATTGACTTCTAAAACACCTCTGGCGATGAGCTACTATCCAAAAGAAGCGAATCCTTTATGGGAAACAGAGTCTACATTGGCAATAAAAAACACGTTAGAAGTATATTCAGACCGAACAATAGAATACCCATATCCAGTAGCCATTTCGGTAAGTGCGGCAAATCAAGGAATGGAGTATCCAATGATTTGTTTTAACTATGGTCGCCCAAAGGCGGATGGTTCATTTTCTCCTCGTCTGAGAGCAGGAAATATTGGGGTAATCGTTCATGAGGTTGGTCATAACTTCTTCCCAATGATAATTAATTCTGACGAACGTCAGTGGACGTGGATGGACGAAGGATTAAATTCTTTTCTTGAAAGGGAAACGAAACGATTAAGATACCCTGACTTGAACATTAACTGGGGATCGCCAAAAGGAATTACTCGTTATATGAAGGGAGATAAAAAGAATATTCGTCCAATTATGACTAACTCCGAACAAGTAAAGCAGTTTGGGTATAATGCGTATGGCAAACCCTCCTCAGCATTAACATTACTTAGGGAAACGGTTATGGGGCCTGAGTTGTTCGATGCCGCTTTTAAGGAATACGCTACTCGCTGGGCCTTTAAACACCCGATGCCTGCCGATTTTTTTAGAAGTATGGAAGATGCTTCTGCCGTAGATTTG
>JAOULS010000194.1 GCA_029881895.1 Cyclobacteriaceae bacterium
TCCCCATTCATCAAATTCACCAGTAGTAAGCGGAATTGTTTCATCTAGCATAGTATTGACCACATCCACAAAAGGCACCCCCGCTACTACTCCTTTAAATAAATCAGGGCGCATATTGATGACCGCTCCTATTAACAACCCTCCTGCACTTCCTCCCATGCCAAATAGTTTGTCTTTGTTCGTGTACTGCTGATTGATCAGGTATTCACCACAATCGATAAAATCATAAAAGGTATTTTTCTTATTAAACATTTTTCCATCCTCGTACCATTGCCGACCCATGGTTTGGCTACCCCTTATATGAGCAATAGCATAGACAAACCCTCTATCGAGTAAACTAAGTCTGACCGAGCTAAAATATGGGTCGATATTAGCGCCATAAGATCCATACCCATACAATAGTAAAGGAGATTTTCCGTCCTTTTTCATTCCTTTTTTATAGACCAAAGAAATTGGAATTTTCACCCCATCTCGTGAAGGAGCATAGTGCCTTTCGGTTACATACATTGAGGCATTATATCCTCCAACAATTTCATGTTGCTTCAGTAATACCTTCTTTTTTACATTCATGTTATAATCAAAAACAGAACTAGGGGTAGACATGGAGGTATAACCAAAACGAAAAACATCAGTATCAAATTCAGGGTTTGTCCCCGAATAGGCGGTATAAGCGGGGTCATCAAATTCTAAATAATGTTCTTCCCCCGATTTTTGATTGATAACTCTTAATTCTGTGAGCCCATTTTTTCTTTCTTCTACGATAAGGTGATTTTTAAAAAGCTCAATCCCTTCCAATAACACCTCTTCGCGGTGAGGAATTACTTCTTTCCAATTCGATTTTCCAGTAGCGTTTTCTGGGGTTTCCATCAAACGAAAATTCTTTGCGTTCCAATTTGTTACCACATAAAATTTATCCTCGAAATGTGCCACAGAATACTCTAAGGCTTCTTCTCTGGTATTAAACTCACGAAATTCGTCATTGGGACGGTCTGCTTCCAACAAAAAGTACTGGTTGGTAAGTGTACTGCCCGTGTAAATCACTAAATATTTCTTCGATTTACTTTTGTAAATCCCTGAATAATATGCTTCATCTTTTTCATGAAACACTAATTTATCAGTCTGGAAATCTGTACCTAAAACATGTTTGTGCACTTTGTCCGAACGTAGTGTTTGCTCATCTTTTGTAGTATAAAAAACCGTTTTGTTGTCATTCGCCCAAGTACACCCTCCTGTAGTATTCGGAATTGTAGTGTTTAGGATTTCACCTGTTATTAAATTCTTAAAATAAACAGTATATTTTCTTCGGCTCACAGTGTCAACGCTATATGCCAAAAACGCATTGTCTTCACTAATACTAATACCTCCCAATTGAAAAAAATCATGGCCTTCGGCCAATTCATTGGTGTCTAGTATAATTTCTTCATCAGCCTCTAGCGTTCTTTCTTTCCTGCAATAAATGGTATACTCTTTCCCTTCCACTACACGAGTGTAGTACCAATACCCGTTAGATTTGTAGGGTACTGATTCATCATCCTTTTTTATTCTGCCTACAATTTCATTGTATAGCTTTTCTTGAAAGCCTTTTGTGTGTAACATTTTGGCTTTCGTATACTGATTTTCAGTATTCAGGTAATCAAAAACCTCTTTGGTTTGTTCATCAGGGTTTTCTGATAATTTTTGTTCGTCACTAAGCCGCATCCAAAAATAATCGTCTGTACGCATATGATCGTGAGTAGTAATTTCAAACGGTATTTTTTTGGCAATTGGTGGCGTTATATTTTTCATGTCTTGAATTCGATTTAAAAACCCAAAGCTAAATAGTTATCGTCATAACACGACTTATAATTTTCATTTAATAAAGAAATTTGTATTTTAAGTGTTATAAACAAATGATGTTCCTTTTTTTCTGTTATTTCATCACCTGTTTTGCGCTAACGAATTATTCGAATGATATCACCGAAACGCAATTTTTTATGAATTATTTTTTGAAATTATTCTTCCTTGCGATTACGGTATTGCTTTTCAATTGTACTCAGCCCATCAAAGAAAGCAGAGATAATAATAAAGGGACGATTGTTGAAGCTCCTGTTGAATTTGATCTTGCAAAGATTAAAGAAAGAGGGTCGCTGCGCGCTTTGGTAGACAATAGCTCTACGAGTTATTTTATTTACAAGGGGCAACTCATGGGGTATGAATATGAATTACTCACACTACTCGCCAAATCACTAAATGTTGACTTAGATATCATCGTTAAAAAAAGCATTGATGACGCCTTTCAATCACTCAATAAAGGTGAAGGAGATATTATTGCATTTACACTCACCGTAACGAAAGAACGTCAAGAAAGAGTGGCTTTTACTCACTCACATTATACCACAAGGCAGGTCTTGGTTCAAAAAAAACCAGAAAACTGGCGTAACATGAAAATTCATGAAACAGAAAAATTACTACTTCGCAACCAGGTAGACTTAATTGGTGAAGAAGTACATGTTCGTAAGAGTTCTTCGTATGTAAATCGTTTGAATAATTTATCAGAAGAAATAGGAGGAGATATCGTAGTAGTAGAAGACCAAAGGGAAGTAGAAACAGAGTTAATGATTAAAAAAGTAAGTGACGGAGAGATAAAATACACCATAGCAGACGAGGACATTGCACTTGTAAATGCATCTTATTACGCTAACATTGACATAAACACCCCTATAAGTTTTCCCCAACAAATCGCTTGGGGGGTACGTAAAAATGCGAATGATTTATTGTTCGCTATCAATAATTGGCAGCAGCAGTTAAAAAAGGAATCGACTTATAACGTGATATACAATAAATATTTCAAAAGCCCTAGGGCTTCAAAAACACGTCAATCTAGTGATTTTTCTTCAATAAGTGGTGATAAAATATCTATCTATGATGATATTATTAAACAAGCTGCCGATAGTCTCGGCTGGGACTGGCGGTTATTGGCAGCTCAAATTTATCAAGAATCAGCCTTCGACCCTAACGAAACCTCGTGGGCAGGAGCTGTTGGGCTGATGCAATTAATGCCAGAAACAGGAAAACGGTATCATCTTAAAAATTTCACTAATCCAAAACAAAATATTATGGCAGGCATGGAACATGTCAAGCACCTGAACAGCCTTTGGAGCAAAACCGTTCATAACAAACAAGATCGTATAAAGTTTGTTTTAGCGTCTTATAATGTTGGGCTTGGTCATGTGGTAGATGCACGCGACCTAGCAATAAAATATGGGAAAAACCCATTGGTTTGGGAAGATAATGTAGCGGTATATTTATTGAATAAATCACAATCAAAATATTTCACTGATGAAGTGGTGAAATCGGGCTACTGTAGGTGCGAAGAGCCCGTAAACTACGTAAAAAATGTATTATCACGTTATGAAAAATACAAACAACTGATGGAGGAATAACGTTATTACGAACATCACTATTTTTCATACATAAAAACATATCCTTATCTAAAATTGATCTCCTAAATAAAAAGCAAATTGTCTGTTTGGTGAATTTAACGCTGATGTAGATTATTAAAACTTTTGTAAGTTTATACCTTTGATACATTTCACTACCATTATTAACCTAATTTTTATGACCAAGAACCTACAATTTAAAACACTCCTCCTTCTCACATTTTTTATTGGAGCAGCCAATAGCTATAGCCAAGAAAAATGGGATGCGCAAATTCAAAAAAACTTACCAGAGATACTCAAAAAACATAAATCATTAGTTAGTATTCCAAACCTGACGGCAAACAGGCAGGATATGTACAAAAACATTGACTGGGTTACTCAGGAATTTCAAAAAGTTGATTTTAATGTATCGCTGCTAGAGTCTTCTACCTATCCCGTGGTAATGATCGAAAGTAGTTTTAATAAAAAACTAAAAACAGTATTGTTTTATTTCCACCTCGATGGGCAGGATGTAAACCCAGACAAATGGAATCAAAAAGATCCTTTTCTTCCAGTATTAAAAGAAAAAGGTAACAATGGAGCGTGGAATGAAATTGATTGGAACAAAATAGAGGGACCAATAGATCCAGATTGGCGTGTATTTGGTCGTTCTACTGCTGACGATAAAGCCCCAATAATAATGATGTTATCCGCATTAGAAATGATGAAGAGCAAGGGTGAAAAACTGAATTTTAATGTTAAAATCATTCTTGATTTAGAAGAGGAGTCTAGTTCACATGGGTTTTTATCCACTTTAGAAAAATATAAAGACCGCTACCAAGCTGAATATATGATTATTATGGACGGTCCCGCGCACCTGTCCAACAAACCTACGCTTACTTTTGGTTGTAGAGGGATTGCTACATGCAGTATAAGCGTATATGGGGCTAAATTGCCTCAGCATAGTGGTCATTATGGTAATTATGCCCCTAATCCTGTTTTTAAGATTTCACACTTACTTTCTAGTATGAAAAATGAAAAAGGAGAGGTGACTATTGAGGGGTATTACAATGGCATAGAGATGACACCTGAAATAAATAAAACATTAACTCAAGTTCCAGACAATCAAGAAAATATTAAAAATAGTTTAGGGATTAATACGCCAGACAAGGTGGGAGGAAACTATCAAGAATCGTTACAATACCCTTCTTTAAATGTTCGACAAATCGAAACATCGTGGAAAGGAGCTACTTTAAAAACTATTATTCCTGAGATTGTTACCGCACATATCGATGTACGTTTAGTAGTAGAAACAGATGGTGCAGTGCAATTGGATAAAATTAAAAAACACATAGAAAACCAGGGTTATCTTGTATTAGACAGGGAGCCAACTGATAAAGAACGTCTAAGTAACCCTAATATAGTGAAGTTTTTGGGCAACCCAGGAGTAAATGCATTTAGAACAGAAACAAATTCATCGATAGGGTCGAAACTACAGGAAGCGTTAAAAAGCGAGTTTAACGAAGGACCTGTAATCATTAGAACAATGGGCGGTACTGTGCCAATAATTCCAGCCGTTAACACCTTAAAAATACCTGCTATTATTGTACCAATGGTAAATATGGATAACAATCAACATAACCCTAATGAAAACATTAGAATTGGAAATATAGCACAAGGCGTAAAAATTTGTTTGGCTATTCTTTCAATGAAAATGTAATGCCAATTAATGTTTATAATGGCGCATATCTACTTATGAATTTAATTTTGTGGTAAATTATATAATTACCATCCCTCATCGTTTTTTGTAAAGAAACGATGAGGGGGTAAACCACATTATTGTAAGGGTTAAATTTTAGCGGCTTTTTCTTCGGCCGTTTTCATTATCTGGTCAGCCTGTTGGTTTGCCTCTTGTAGTATTTTGTTTACTTGCTTATCGGTCTCTAACTTTAATTTTTTTGCAGCTTCCTGTGCTATTCTCTTTTTAATAATATTACTCCCCGCCTGAGTGACCAATTTATCCGCTTGCGCATAGCCCTCTTTTTTTGCTCGATCTGCTTGTGTTTTAGCAGTTGCTTTTACCTTATCCGCTTGTGTTTTGGCATCACTCAAAATCTTTTGACGTTGTTTTTCTTTTTCTGCATCTATGTCTACTCCTGTCGTTTGGGTGATAGCCGTTTTGGCTACATCAGTCACTTTTGGGGTTGAAGCCCCATCACCCCCTAACGAGTATTTAGGATTATCCATTGTTCCACCAATTTTTATAGGCAAACTAATGGTAGATGAGTTTCCTCCTCCCATTCCATATTGACTTAATAATTTGTTTGCTTGAGTGCCAACTGCACCCACAGGAATTTCCATTTTCATACGATAATCTAAATCACCTGCCAATGTAGATGTCCCTGACACATTCGCCTTGTAGTCTCCAACACCAAGATCGAAGGGCTGTACGTTTAATTTGCCATCTTCTATAGTGAAATTCATAAGAATGTCTTTTACCGTAATTTCATCATTGTCCCCTTTTAGATTAGCAACACTCGTCAGTCCAGAGGTAAGACTAGAACCTTTAATCGCTGCTTTTGCGATATTCAACAACCCTTCGGATGAAACGGAATTTAAATCGGGCATCATGTCTTGAAGAAGCAAACCACTTATTCCCATTTCTGT
>JAOULS010000195.1 GCA_029881895.1 Cyclobacteriaceae bacterium
ATGCTCCTAATTGTGATCAAGATTTCAAAAAATGCAATGGATGGACTGAGCATTGCAACCAGTATAGATGAAATTTTAACTTTGGTTGCTATAAATATGATTGTAGTCGCTGTATCTTACCTACTATTCCCTTATCTTTGGCGCAGCTAAAGAACAGCCTATGAAAAAAGCTTGGTGGAAAATAGTAACTGCTGCTTTATTACTCTATACCGTTATCGGGGGATTAATCTTTGATGTCCCACGGTTGAATATCCTAAATGAAACAATTCGGGCGTTACATTTCCATGTGCCGATGTGGTTTGGGATGATCGTGATGCTCCTTTCTTCGGTTATTTATTCCATAAAATACCTTAAATCAGGAAATCAAGACCATGATATAAAATCTGTTGAATTCGCAAATACCGGAATTGTTTTTGGCGTGTTAGGAATAATAACTGGAATGATTTGGGCTCAATTTACATGGGGTGAATGGTGGAGTGGCGACCCAAAACAAAATGCAGCCGCTATCGGAATGTTAATTTATATGGCATTTATGGTGTTGAGGGGGTCGCTAGAAGATGAACAGCAACGCGCAAGAATAAGTGCTGTGTATAATATATTTGCCTTTCCTTCTTTAGTTGTATTACTATTTATCTTACCAAGGTTAACGGATTCTTTGCACCCTGGCAACGGAGGTAATCCTGGGTTTAATGCCTATGATTTAGATAGTAACCTACGATTAGTGTTTTACCCTGCCGTAATTGGGTGGATCTTGTTTGGGTTTTGGTTATCGACATTGAAAATTCGTTATAGAAAATTACAGGATAAATTATTTATGGACGCATGAGAAAACTAATAGCATTTATACTGGTATTAATATCGTTGAATATTTTTGCCCAAGATAAAATTCCAGTTACAAAAGGTGACTATAATAATCAGGAAGTAGAAATGGCGGACACTTTTAGAAGTGAAGGAAAGATATATGTTGTGGTAGCTATTGTTTCCATAATACTTATTGGTCTGTTAAGCTATACGGCCTTTATCGATAAAAAATTGTCCCGATTAGAAAAGGAGCATGGAATCGACTAATCAATCAATGAAATTAACGAAATGAAAAAATCATACATTTTTGCCATAGGAATTATTGCGATAGCCATTGCAATAATTATAAGTACAACAGGAGATGCAAGTAGTTATGTTACTTTTGAAGAGGCGAAGGTTTCGGACGACAAAGTGCATGTGGTAGGTACCTTACCTAAAAATGAAAATGGAGAGGTAGAGGGAATTCATCCGAGTAATGACAAGCTGTCTTTTTCATTTATAATGGTAGATGAAGACAACCAAAAACAAGAAGTATATTATAACGAACCTATTCCGACAGATTTTAAACGATCTGAACAAGTGGTGATTGTTGGCGGGTATCAGGGAAACGTTTTTGTTGCTGATAAAATACTATTAAAATGCCCTTCTAAATATCAGGAGGAGAACGTAAATGCAAGTATCTAAACAATAAAAAAATGATACATAGTTTTGTAGGTGACCTTGGTCACCTTTTTGTTATTCTAAGTTTTGTGAGTGCGCTGTTGGCGGCATTTTCGTATTTTATTGCCGCAAGAAGTGATGATTTTACAAAAAAAGAATTTTGGATACAAAACGGCCGTGGCTTCTTTTACTTTCACACATTTACGGTTATCGGCATTGTATCGGCTCTCTTTTGGATTATTTATAATCATTATTTTGAGTATCACTATGCGTGGAGTCACTCGTCAATACATTTGCCTACACATTACATGATCTCTTGCTTTTGGGAGGGTCAGGAAGGAAGTTTTTTGCTTTGGCTTTTTTGGCATGCTCTTTTAGGAATCTTTGTAATCTTTACAAGCAAAAAATGGGAAGCAGAGGTAATGACAATTTTTGCGATTGTGCAAGCTTTTCTAGCATCAATGATTTTAGGAATCGTTATCCCTGCCATAAGTTTTAAAATAGGAAGTTCTCCTTTTATTTTATTGAGGGACGCACTTGATGCACCAATTTTCAAAATAAACCCTGATTTTGTGCCTGAAGACGGCACAGGACTTAATCCGCTATTACAAAATTATTGGATGGTAATCCATCCTCCTACGCTATTCCTAGGATTTGCTACTACGTTAGTGCCTTTTGCCTATGTGATTGCAGGATTATGGAAAAAAGAGTATAAGGCATGGATAAAACCAGCATTGCCTTGGGCTATTTTTTCTGCCGCTGTACTAGGGTTAGGGATTATTATGGGGGGATACTGGGCCTATGAAACCCTTAACTTTGGTGGATACTGGAACTGGGATCCTGTTGAAAATGCAGTATATGTACCCTGGTTAATTTTAGTGGGGGCAATCCACATGATGATTACGTTCAACAATAGTAGTACTGCATTAAAAGCATCAATAATTCTAGTTATAACAACATTTATTCTCATCCTATATTCTACGTTTCTTACTAGAAGCGGAATTTTAGGGAACTCTTCTGTCCACTCTTTTACGGACTTAGGAATGAGTGGGCAGTTGTTAATTTACATGCTGTTTTTTTTGTTGGGAGCTATTGTTTTGGCTGTTGTTCGTTGGAAGGAAATACCAACACAAGGAGAAGCTGTTTCTACTTATTCTAGAGAATTTTGGACATTTATGGGCGCAACGGTTATTTGTATGATGGGATTTCATGTGCTTCACGTCACTTCTTTTCCTGTATATAATAGTATCGCAGGTCTTTTGGGCTTCGATTTAAACCTTGCCCCACCAGCCGAACCAATTAAAGCGTATTCTAATATTCAAATTTGGTTTGCTATGGGTATAGCGATATTATCAGGTACGGGACAATTTTTTTGGTGGAAAAAAATGGACAGGGAAGCACTAAAAAAAGCCATTACCCTTCCTATTATTATCACGTTATTAGTTTCTGCACTAATACTGCTAACTTCGGAGATAGCCAATGCTGAGTTTTTTAGAATACAATATTTGCTATTAGTACTGTTTAGTGTTTACAGCATAGTATCAAACACCTTTATATTAATAAGAATTTCAAAAACCAATTTTAGCCTTTCGGGCGGAGCGGTAGCCCATATTGGAGTAGCATTGATGCTTATTGGAATTTTGGCCTCCTCTGGTTATTCTAAAGTGGTTTCGTTGAACAATACTGGATTATTGATTTCAAAAGAAGCAGATGCTTCGTTTAATAACGAAAACTTATTACTATTTATAAATGAACCTAGAACAATGGCCGGGTATGAAATCATTTATAGGGGTGATTTTTATGAAACGGCTGAAAATGGATATTTCGTGAATGTAAATGATCTCGAAAACTCTACCAACCCTAGGTATAAAATTGCAACGAATGATATTATAGAAAACAACATTGTTCTTTTCAATAAATTAGACACGATAGAGATCGTTCCTGAAAATACATATTATCAGGTAGATTATAAAAATGAATCTGGAGAGGTATTTCAGCTTTTTCCTCGAGCACAAATTAATGAAGCTATGGGAGGATTGCTGGCTTCCCCAGACATTCGAAGAAAATTAACTAAAGATCTTTATACACATGTTTCTTCCATACCAAACCCTGATGAGCCTTCTGAATGGAGCGACTTGAAAGAATTAGAGGTTGAGTATGGAAAAAATTTCTTTGTGAACGACTATGTTGCCAAAATAGAAAAAATTGAACCTTTAACAGAAGTCGAAGGCATAGAATTAGGTGAAGGTGATGTTGCGATTAAGGCTCATATAAAAGTGATGGGCGAATCTCAAGATTATTCTATTGCGCCAATCTTTTTAATAAAAGACAAAATGGTGGGTAGAATACCCGAAGAAATAACCGACTTAGGGCTTAAAATTAATGTTTTAAATATTTTTCCAGAAAAGAATTCCTTTGTATTAGGCGTAAACACATCACAAAAAAAATGGATTGTGCTTAAAGCACTAGAAAAACCACTTATTAATGTGCTGTGGATGGGGACATTAATTTTAATGCTTGGGTTCTCTATCGCTATGTACCGAAGGTATTCTGATTTTAAGAAACAGAAATAACTTGATTTTCTCCTTTGCTTTTGTTTAAATTGAGCCATGACACTTACTTGCCAAAAACACCTATTTTCTCTCGATAAAGACACTATTTATTTAAATGGCGCCTATATGTCGCCCATGCTTAAAAGCGTAGAACAAACAGGAATAGAAGGAATGCTTCAAAAACGTTCTCCAAATAATGTCGCTACAAATAGTTTTTTTGAAGGCTCTGATAAATTACGTTCTTCTTTTTCGCAATTAATAAATGGTCAAAACCCAAACGATTGCGCTATAATTGCATCCGTTTCATATGGTATTGCTACGGTAGCAAATAACATTAACCTGAGTAAAAAGGATGAGATTTTGATGGTAAATGAGCAATTTCCTAGTAATTATTACTCGTGGGACGTGTTAGCTAAAAAAACAGGGGCAACTATTAAAGTCGTGTCGGCTAGTGAAAATGAACCACGAGGAAAATCGTGGAATGAAAACATCTTGAATTCAATTACCCCACAAACAAAAGTAGTGACCATGCCCCATGTACATTGGGCTGATGGTACTAAGTTTGACTTAGAAGCGATACGAGAAGCTACTAATAATGTAGGAGCTTATTTAATTATAGATGGCACACAGTCGGTTGGTGCTCTTCCCTTCGATATTCAAAAAATACAACCCGATGCACTTATTTGTGCAGGATACAAATGGTTATTAGGTCCATATTCGATAGGAATGGCCTATTTTGGTGAACGATTACAAGGAGGGACGCCCATTGAAGAAAACTGGATTAACCGATTGGATAGTGAGGATTTTGCAGGGTTGGTAAATTATGAATCACAATATCTACCTGGAAGTTTACGCTACGAAGTAGGTGAACATAGTAATTTTATATTAACCCCTATGTTGAACACTTCCATTGAGCAACTCAATAGCTGGACTCCCGAAGCGATACAAAATTATTGTAAAGCTATTTCGCAGCCTGCGATTGATAAATTGTCGGAGAATGGATTTATTATCGAGAAGGAAAGTTATCGTAGCTCACATTTGTTTGGCATTCGGGTTGGAGATAAAAATGTGGAACAGATAAAATTGAAACTGGAAGCTGAAAACATATACGTTTCCATTAGAGGAAATGCGATTCGTGTTTCTCCCAATGTCTATAACACAGAAGAAGACATAAATGCATTAGCAGAATGCTTGTTGAAATGAAGCGGCTTATAGTTGCTGTACTATTCCTTTCCCTATCCGAAGTTACTTACGCACAAGATAATATCCTTCTTATTCAACTTGTGCCTACTACGTTGAACACAAAGGTTTCTACCTCAGAATTGGAACTGCTAGCAACTAAAATATCAGGTCGTAATATTATTTCAGGAATAGTATCGGATGGATCTGGGATCGTGATTATTGAAACTAATGAACGTACAACCAGCTTAAAACTAGACCCATTCAAGGTTATTATTAGTCCTTTAACAGTTCATACAATGTATTGGAAAAAGTCCTTCAAAAAGAACAATCCCTCTCTGGAACATTCATCCAGTACAACACCAACATCACTAAATTTAATGTGCAACAAGTGCCAGTACTCCAACACACGCACGACAATTATTTGAAGAAATTAAAAAAAACAGGGAGTGTATTATTCGAAGGGTATTTCGATAACGATGACGGAGGAATAATGATAATGGAAGGAAAAGTAGCGGATCAAGTGATAACATTAGACCCAACCATTCAGTCTGGGTTTATGAATGACATAATCACGGAGGTGAAGATATATAAGCATTAACGGAGTACTATCTTGACTATAAATCTGTATTGAAATTTACTAAAATTTTGCTGCCTCAGCCTTTATTAATAGCTTTTCCACTAGCCCGAAAATTACCCCCCATTCCTTCAAGGTTTACAACTTGCCAAAAATAAAAACACCCTACTTTCAAGTTGTCAACCTAAGCCTATCTACCTACAAGGTATGAACGATGTTATCAAACGATTACCCTCATTCCTTTTCCGTTAT
>JAOULS010000196.1 GCA_029881895.1 Cyclobacteriaceae bacterium
TATTTTTGCTGTTGATGAACTTTAGCAATCCTCAATTCCTTTTCGGACTTATAGCATTATCCATCCCCATTATTGTTCATCTTTTCAATTTCAGAAAAGCTAAGAAGGTCTATTTTTCGAATACTCGCTTTCTACAACATATAAAAGAAACCAGTAGTGCAAAAAGGCGATTGAAACACTACCTCGTATTAGCCGCTCGTTTATTGTTTGTTTTTTTCCTGGTCATGGCTTTTGCACAGCCTGTGGTTCAGCCAACTGAAAAAGGCCTTGCCAGTAAATACGTTTCCATCTATGTAGATAATTCTAAAAGCATGGAAAATAGCACTACAGCTGACAAACGAGCTTTTGATGAAGCTGTGGAATACATTAACGAAATCCTTCATATTTATCCCAAAGGCACTCAATTCAGATTACTTACCAATAATTTTGAGCCTTTTGCTAATAGTTATAAATCTGCTGAAAAAGTAGAAGATCATACTACCGAACTAAGGCTAAATGGGGTGGACAGAACATTGTTAGAGGTAGAAAATAGAAGAAATTCATTAGCCCAGGCTACTGGCAATCATCAAGAAGATGTTTTTATTATTAGTGATTTTCAGAAAAGTACAATCGGAGGCATTAATGAATGGCGTACAGACACCTCTAATGCATACCATTTATTGCCCCTCCATTTTGATCAAACCCTCAACCTTTCTATCGACTCATTGTATTTAAACAGCCCCTTTGTTTTGGATAAAAGCCACCTATCGCTTATTGCAAAAATTCGCAATTATGGTAATGAACCCATACATAACGTAAATCTGAAAGTTTTTATTGAAGATATTCAGGTAAGTAATACTTCTGTTTCCTTTGCTGGAAACGAATCAAAGGAATTAACTTTTGATGTTGTGTATGCGCTTAAAGACGAAAATAAAGCTAGAATAGTCATTGATGACTATCCTGTAACATTCGACAACGAGTTTTTCTTTATGATAAACACCACGAATCGTATCGAAATATTAGAGATAAAACAAGATGAACTAGAAACACCCATAAGTAAGGTTTTTGGAAATAAAGAATTATTTAATATTACAAGTCAAGCCATCACCAATATCAATTACAACTTGATAAAATCTTCCGACTTAGTAGTCATTAATCAATTAGAGGATATCTCAACGTCTTTAACTACTGCACTATCGGATTATATCGCCCAAGAAGGCAGGGTGTTAATTATTCCATCTGAAAAGGGAGAGATCATTCAATACGAACAACTTTTATCAGGCATTAAATTAAGTCCAATAAAAGATCCCGAAATGTTAGCATTGGCAAAACCAGATTTGAATAATCCTTTTTTTGCTAATGTATTCGAAGACAAGAAAGTTGTTTTTAATATGCCTAAGGCAAAGGCTATTTTTAATTGGAAAGGAAGAAGAACCAACCTACTACAGTTTAATCTAGGAACTCCTTTTTTATCGATATTCTCCCGATCGGGGATGATATTCTTTATGGCTTCACCGCTTACTGACGAGTATACCGATTTTCATAAACAAGCCTTATTTGTGCCTATTATGTACAAAATCGCAACTTATCAGACTACTAATACTGCACGAGCATATTATCTATTGAATGAGTCAACTATAAAAACAAAGCTAGACACTTTAGAAATTGATCAAATCTATAAAATTAAACAAGACCAAACTGAAATTATCCCAACACAGCGGATTGCAGGAAATGAACTTTTAATGCAATTACCCAAAGAAGCCCTTCAATCAGGCTTTGCTTCCCTACAATATGAGGACAAGCACAAATCGTGGTTGGCTTTTAATTATGACAATAAAGAATCAAACCTCACACAAGTACCAGTCGAAGTACTGAAATTGCATGCAGAAAAAAACAAAAACATAACTGTATTTGATACTAGTGATGCTAAATCTTTCAGTAAAGAAATAAAAACAAGATATTTGGGACAATCATTATGGAAATTCGCAATACTATTAGCGCTTTTGTTCCTTTTAGTTGAAATTTTAATCATTCGCTATATGCGATAAACTATTATTGTATCAATCATGGATATACTTATTAAATCTGTAAGAATAATTGATCAAAAAAGTGCTTATCACAATAAGGAAGTAGATGTATTGGTAAGCAAAGGAAAGATTAAAAAAATAGGAACAATAGAGGATGCTTCGTCCAAAACCATTGAGGCAAAAGGAATGATATTATCAGTGGGATGGTTCGACATGCGTGCCAATTTTTGTGACCCTGGTTTAGAATACAAAGAAGACTTATTTACAGGAATGGAGGCCGCCTCGGCTGGAGGATTTACTGGCGTTGCTTTACTCCCCAACACAAAGCCTGTTATCCAATCGAAAAATGACATAAAATACATCTACGCTAGAACTGCTGAAAACATTGTTGATGTATATCCAATGGGGGCAGTAACCATCGATACAAAAGGAGAGGATTTCACCGAAATGATTGACTTGCATGAAGCAGGAGCCATTGCCTTTACTGATGGTGAACAACCTCTTTGGCAATCCGATATATTGTTGAAATCTTTACAATACCTTGAAAAATTTAAGGGCCTTTTGATTAACAAGCCCGAGGAGAAAAGATTAAATATGTTTGGGCACATGAATGAGGGCGTTAATAGCACTATTTTAGGTATGAAAGGCATGCCTAAATTAGGTGAAGAATTGATGATCAATAGAGATCTTTCATTGTTAGAATATGCAGGAGGAAGGCTTCATTTATCTCAATTATCTACTGTCGAATCAATAGCACAAGTAAGAGCTGCCAAGAAAAAAGGATTAAACGTCACTTGTGATGTTGCCGCTTTTCAAGCATTATTCGATGATAGTGCTCTAAATACATTTGACACAAATTATAAAGTAAATCCTCCATTTCGTGAGAAAGAAGACATTAATGCCATTATTAAAGGGTTAAAAGATGGTACTATTGATGTAATCGTATCTTCGCACACTCCACATGATGAGGAAAGTAAGAAACTAGAATTTGATTTGGCTGACTTTGGCATTACGGGTTTACAAACGGTAGCACATTCTATTCAGGAACTTGCCAAAAAGGTAGACCTTCCCCTGTTGATAGAAAAACTGACTACTTCACCACGAAATTTATTAGGGTTACCACATCCTGAAATAGCGGAAGGGGAAAATGCCAACCTCACCCTCTTTGCTCCTGAATTAGAATGGACATTCGATAGTGCTACAAACAAATCAAAATCGGTGTATTCACCCTATTTCGGAAAAACATTAAGAGGAAAAGCAGTGGCTGTATTTAATAAAGGAAAAGTAATCATTCAACTATAATAGCTGCGTGCTATTATGGTTTCTGTCCCTTTAAAAGGGACATTTATTCGCCATCATCTTCTTTTTCTTCTTCGATAATCAAGCTATCGTCAACCGCATTGCTCAACAAAGAAATTGGAAAATCCTGACCATGAGAAAATCCTGTAGGAAACTGAGCTTCGCCATTATGTTCTTCACTAATTTCAGGCACTCTGTCTTCCATATAGCGTGCAATTTCCTTCACCGTTACTTTACCATCGCCATTGTCGGCTTTTCCATCCAAAGCTTCTAATAAAGAATAGGTAAATACACCATGTCCTAATTCTTCAAACTCTGTCGCAAATTGCTGAGATTGACTAGCCGCAATAAGTACCACACCAGAGGCACGTGCTAACTGCACTAATGCTTTTTCTTCCGACCCTGCTGCCCTTGTCTTAAAAGCCTTCATAGCCCCCCCACTATGGCAGGCATCTAATAATATGAGTTGCTTTTGTGGTTTTATTTTTGATAAATTTTCTTTCAATTCATCTGCTGAAAGTGCCTTTTCTTTTAATTGATCTGTATCGCCATAGAGTTGCGTAACATCAGTAGGCACTAAATAATATCGGTCATCATCTTGGTCATCAAGACTGCCATGTCCTGCATAATAAAACACAAAAACATCTTCAGGTTTTGCCACTTTCACAATGGTCTCAAAGGCGCTATTAATATTTTCTTTTGTAGCCTCTTCGTCATAAATCTCAATATTTTTTACGCTTTTAAACATTTTAGAGGCCTTTTCTACTACTTTGCTGGAAAACGACTTCGCATCGGGTTGCGCATAATTCAAGTTGTACTTTGGGTTTTTATATTTATTTACCCCAATGGATAATATGTATAGATTCGAAGTAGCCAACATGTCGCCACTATACAATATTTTAATATAATCCGCTTTAGACTCTACCTTTTGATAATTCAGTACCACTACTTTAAAGTCATTCTGCCCATTCATCAGGTCTACATCATACGTTTTTCGAAATTTATTGTCCTCACTTATCGATTTAACTTCATCATCAATGTAGATCAGTTTTCCATTTTGATATAGGTTCACTTCCTTAATACCTCCTCCTCCATCGTATATGTCTACCTGGAGTGTTAATGCTTTCTCCTTAGTTGTGTACTTTCCATCTTTATAGGTAAGTATCCTGTTACCTCCATACGTTAAATCACTATTATCAAAAAATCCTGCCGAAGGGCGGTTCAACTTGGATAAGTCAAAAATACGTTCCCCTTCTTCTACCAATATTTCCCTCACTCTTTTTGCTTGTTGAATACTTTTCAACATTTGTTGAGGACGGTATAGAATTTCAAAATACTGCTCTGCGGCATAGTAATCTGCCAGTTGCTTAATCCCTCGATTAATATGCCAGCCAAAATATTGCCCCCCTTGCGATGAGCTATGAAAATACCCCGTTGGAGTCCAACAAATCCACTCCATATCGTCCGACACAAATAAATTCACAAAAGGACGGATAATTTCTCCTAAGTTTTGATGTACTGCTTCTATGTCCTTGTATGTTTTGTCTCCATACTCTTTCAAATATGTAATCACTTTTAACCACGATTCATTCGTGTTTTCAGAGGTTAACTTATTAATTTCCTCATCCATTTCGTTAAAATATTCAGCCCAAGCCTGATCATCAAACACCTCACGTAAGCTTGGTACATCTCCTCTTTCTGCCAAACTCCAGAGTTTAATAGATTGATCTTCGCTCCCAGAAGCCATATATCTACCATCACGGCTTACTGCTACTGCACGCACACCACCAGTATGTCCCAAAAACTCTTTGGCTAACCCTCCCGAAGAGGAATACATTTTTAGAGAAAAGTCACTACCTACTATCACCCTTCCGTCTGGAGTTACTGCAAAGTCTAAAATACGACCATCTTCATATTCATCGTTTAAGATTTCTCCTTTTCCTACCTCAATACTATATGGGCCTGTTTGAAACACGTTTTCATCTGCCTTATATAGATTGGCTTGAGGGGCAGCTCCTGGTTTTTTACTTACTAAAAATGTGTTGAAATCAAACTTATACGCAGGTTTTTCAGGTTTTCCACTTTTTAGAAATTTATTAGACACAAACAGTTCCATGCCTGTCCCAAATTCCATGTCCCAAATAGTCTTTCCTTTTCCTTTTATTCTTTTTATATGCTTCCCATTAATAGCGTTCCATATATAAATTTCATTATTGTTTCCTCCTGCCGAGGCTACCACATAATTCCCGTCTTTTGATTCTGGTGAAAAATCCGCTGAAAACACCGTGTTATCATGAGCACGAAAATCTGCAAATTTTGATCCCTGTGGGATCGAATAACTTCTTCCTACCCCGTCTATATCATCCATCATTACTAATACTCTTGAGTCGTGCGAAAAGGTAAGCGCATTCACTGGATTATCAAGATTATCGAATGTCATTTCATAATTTCCTTCACCATCCCAAAGCACCACTTCGTTGTCATACGAAGTGGACGCTAGGTAATTCCCGTCTGGTGAAAATTTAATATTTTTCACCTCACTCTTATGTTTTTTTAATTGTTGAGGCACGAATTTTTTCACTCCTTGGCTAAGCCCTTTCATATCGTACAAATACACATAATTATCGTCCATTGATGCCGCCAACTTATTATTCTTATCGTTAAATGACACACTTGCAACACGATTTCCCATT
>JAOULS010000197.1 GCA_029881895.1 Cyclobacteriaceae bacterium
AATATTTGCTTTCGGTAATACATTTCAGACTTATTCACCCACTTCAACATCGTCTACTAATGTTGAAACCATTCAACAAAAAAACATGATGGTAAAAACTGCTATCTATCATGTCCTCTCATTTATAAAACACTAATCATTCAAAATCATGAATTCAATACTACAATTAATACTGATATTAACACTCACTAGCATGACTGCATTTGCTCAGAAAAATAGTGATATAGATATTGATAAGAAATATGAAGTTAATCAAAATGGTACTCTTCATTTAAAAAGTGATGATGCCGATGTGAGAATTACAGGTACTGACCGAAAAGATGCTCATGTAAAAATTCATAGAAGAGTTGACGAATTGGGAATTGTAATGGGAGAACGGGATTTTAAAGTAGAAGTAACTATACGAGATGGGGATTTATATATCGAAGACTTTGAACAAAGTAGTACACTTTCCATTGTTGGATATATAGAGGAAGAGTACACTATTACTATAGAAATACCTCAAACCATGAGTTTGAAAATTCGAGGAGATGATGATGATTATGTTATCAGAAATGTGAATGGTGAAATAAGAATGAAGGTTGATGATGGTGATGCACGTTTGAGAAACTGTAGAGGAAAATATTTTGACTTTGATTTTGATGATGGAGATATAAATATGGATGTAGCCAGCGGGTACTTGAAACTAGATATAGATGACGGTGATTTTGAAGTAGAACAAGCTAGTTTTACTGAAATTGATGCCAATATTGATGATGGAGATATAGATATGAAAACATCATTAGGTAATGATAGTTCTTATACTTTTATTGTTGATGATGGAACGATTGATCTAAGTATTCTTTCGGGAGGCGGTGAATTTACGATCTATCATGATGATACTAGTATTTCTACTATGGGAAGATTTATAAAAACACAAGACGATGAGAGTAAATCTACATTAAGCCTTAACGAGGGTACTGCCAAAGTAAAAATACGTAGTGATGACGGTAGAATTCGATTGAAAGCAATATAATCTAGTGTCTCTACATATTACATTAAGAGGATTCAGTTTTAATCTTTATCCCTTTCTTTTTCTTCTGTTTATAGTAAACTACAAAATATTATTCGGTCACCTAAATTCTATACAAACATAGGATGACTACTCCATAGTATAAATTGCTTTTACTATAATTTTTAGCCCCAATTTCAATAGATAGCATAAAAAGAACGGTTTTCAATTATTGTCATCCAAATAAAACACGTACAATATGTGTTTCTAAGAGTAAAACACCCCTATAATCCCCTCAAGGGGATATTTCCGATTCTCCCCTTGAGGGGAGACACAGAGGGGTGTTTTCATTACAAATCAAAAAGCATGAAATTTACCGATAATCGAATATTTTGTTCTTTTCTAAATTTAATCGGATGACAGTAGTTTTTATTAACATTCTTTGAAATGAGTGACTATTTAATTGTAGATTCGTGCCTAAAACAAAAATGATGAATCGATTATTAATATTGATGGTATTGGTTTTGGGCATAAGCTGTTCAAGTCAAGAAACCACAAGTGAAGTAACAGAAAAACAGCAGACATCTATCATTATTTATGGCAGCAATAGTTGTGACCATTGTATTGATTTCAAGTCAAAACTTGATGCACAAAAAGTAGTTTATACTTTTCATGATGTAGAGCAAAATCAAGCCAAGGCTAATGAGATGATGGCAAAAACTAAAGCTGCTAATTATTCTGGTTACATTTCGTTCCCAGTAGTTGATGTTGGGGGGAAACTCATGGTAAACCCAAAAGTTGACGATGTATTAAAATTACTATAAGGTAGTCTACCACTATTGATCAACAGAGAATGTTAACAATGTTTTCTTCATTAATTTGTAACATTCTCTATACACACATTTTCGAAGAAAAAATTCTGTAGGAGGGAAATACAGCAGAGTAAAAGCATTTAACTTTCCATTAAGTCATTCCGTATGTTTTGTTGGTTATAGCCAACAAAAACGAGGAGGAATCCTAACCAATATGACATGTATTTACAATATAGTTAAGATTTATACAGCAATGAACCAACTATTTTAGCTCATTGACTCCGAAATGAAATAAGAATTTTTAAATGCGTTCGCCTTGAATTATATGCACACTATTTTGATTTTAAAATCAATTCTTTAATTCCCTAAGACAAATTAAATTTTTACCTTTACTAATTGGTCGAATTCACTATCAAAATAATACTTCATGGATCAAAAGGATCAAAAATTAGTCCCAATCAACAAACTTCTCGTAGCCAATCGAGGAGAAATTGCCATTCGAGTTTTTAGAGCTGCCTCTGAATTAAAAATTTCTACCGTAGCAGTGTATACTTTCGAAGATCGATATTCACTACACCGCTACAAAGCGGATGAAGGCTACCAGATAGGTAAAGACAATGATCCTTTAAAACCCTACCTCGATATTGAAGAAATTATCTCGGTTGCAAAACAAAACAATGTTGATGCTATCCATCCTGGTTATGGTTTTCTGTCCGAAAACGTAAATTTTGCTAAAAGGTGCAGGGAAGAAGGGATTACTTTTGTGGGTCCTACCCCAGAAACAATGGCACAATTGGGTGACAAGGTAGCTGCAAAAAAAGTGGCTCTCGATGCTAAAGTGCCTATTATTGAAGATAGCAAAAGAGATTTAACTAGTCTTGAAATAGCAAAATCAGAAGCTGAAAGTATAGGGTATCCTATCATGGTTAAAGCAGTAGCTGGAGGTGGCGGACGAGGGATGCGGATCGTGAAAAGTGAAAATGATCTTACTCAAGCCTATAATGATGCGAAAAATGAAGCTGGGAAAGCTTTTGGTAATGATACCATATTCCTTGAAAAGTACATCGACAACCCCAAGCATATTGAAGTGCAAATTTTGGGTGATAATTATGGAAATATTGTTCATTTATTCGAGCGTGATTGCTCAGTACAACGAAGATTCCAAAAAGTAGTTGAAGTAGCACCCTGCTTAAGCATAAAACAAGAAACCAAGGACAAACTTTATGACTATGCGCTTTCTATAGCTCGTACTGTTAAGTACAATAATGCTGGAACGGTAGAGTTTTTGGTGGACAAAGACGAAAATATTTTCTTCATTGAAGTAAATCCAAGAATTCAGGTTGAACACACTATCACCGAAGAAATTACAGGACTCGATATCGTTCGAATTCAAATAGAAATTGCCAAAGGTCTTGAATTGGCAAATCCACGAATATTCATTAAGAGTCAAGATGATATTAAATGCAATGGTTATGCGATACAATGTCGAATTACCACTGAAGATCCGGGGCTAAATTTCACCCCTGATTTTGGTAAAGTAATCGCCTACCGTAGTGCTGGTGGTTTTGGCATTAGACTAGATGCTGGAAACTGCTATGCAGGAGTAACCATCTCTCCTTTTTTCGATTCGATGCTAGTGAAAATATCTTCGACAGGAAGAACATTAAAAGGAGCTGCGCAACGACTCAACAGAGCATTAACAGAATTCAGAATTCGAGGTGTAAAAACCAATATAGGTTTTTTGAAAAATGTAATTAATCACCCCGTTTTCTATAAAGGTGATGCTACTGTAAAATTTATTGAGGAACATCCTGAACTTTTTCAATTTAAGCGCAATCATAATCGTGGTACCCGTGTCCTAAATTACATCGCCAATGTTGCTGTAAATGGTAACGATGATGTAAAACGAATTGATCCATCAAAAAAATTTCGTACACCAATTATTCCTGAATCCGACCGATTAGGAGAGTTTCCTAAAGGAACAAAAAACATACTTACTGAACTAGGTCCAGAAGGTTTTTCAAAATGGTTAAAAAATGAAAATAAAATTCACTTTACGGATACAACTTTCCGTGATGCACATCAGTCATTACTAGCTACACGTATGCGTACCATCGACATGTTAAAAACAGCCGAAGGTTTCGCAAAAAATCATTCCAATACTTTTTCAATGGAAGTGTGGGGTGGAGCAACTTTTGATGTGTGTATGCGATTTTTACATGAAGACCCATGGCAGCGTTTACAATTGTTCAGACAAGCCATGCCTAACATTTTACTACAAATGTTACTTCGAGGATCAAATGGTGTAGGCTATAAAGCTTACCCTGATAATCTTATCGAAAAATTCATAGAAAAATCATGGGAAAACGGTATTGACTTATTTAGAGTATTCGACTCTTTAAACTGGGTTGAAGCTATGAAAGTAAGCATTAGAACCATTAAGGAAAGAACTGGTGCTTTAGCTGAAGGCTCTATATGCTATACTGGAGATATTTTTAATAAAGATTCTAAGTACAACTTACAGTATTACCTTGACTTAGCTCGACAGCTAGAAGATGAAGGAATTCATATTCTAGCCATAAAAGATATGGCAGGACTTTTAAAACCAAATAGTGCCAAACTTTTAGTTTCAGAATTAAAAAAGGCAGTTGATTTGCCTATACATCTACATACACATGATACTTCTTCCATGCAAGCCACAAGCTATTTTGAAGCTATCAATGCTGGCGTTGATGTAGTGGATGTAGCATTGAGTAGTATGAGTGGACTTACTTCTCAACCCAACTTCAACTCCATGATAGCCGCACTTGATGGGCATGAGCGCAAACCTGATTTCGATTTAAAATCACTAAACGAATATGCCAACTATTGGGAAGATGTTCGTGAATGTTACTATCCTTTCGAATCTGGTTTAAAAGCTGGTACGGCTGAAGTATATGATCATGAAATACCTGGTGGACAATATTCCAATTTACGTCCACAAGCAATTGCACTTGGTTTAGATGATAAATTTGAAATCATAAAAAATAATTATGCAGAAGTAAATCGTCTCTTTGGTGATTTGGTGAAAGTTACTCCCTCTTCAAAAGTTGTGGGTGATATGGCGTTATACATGACCTCTAATGATATTACTGTAGATGAAATTCTCAATAATTCGCAAAGTTTATCTTTTCCAGAATCAGTAATTAGTCTTTTCAGAGGTGAGTTAGGTCAACCTCATGGTGGGTTTCCAAAAGAATTAAGTAAACTAATTCTTAAAGATGAAAAGCCATTTACGGATAAACCAAATGCTCATTTAGAACCAATCGATTTTGATAAAGAGTTTAAAGAATTTCAAAACAAATTTGACAAGTATTGCAATGAGCTCGACTTTTTGTCTTACAAACTATATCCGAAAGTATTTGAGGACTTCCATGCTCATTGGGTGAAGTATGGTGAAATATGGCGTATCCCTACCCCTACATTTTTCTATGGTTTAAAGAGCAATGAAGAAATATTAGTTGAAATTGGTAAAGGAAAATCGATTATTATCAAGAAGGTCTATACTTCTTCTCCTGATGAAAATGGTATTTGTCAAGTACACTTTGAAATGAATGGGCAAACCAGAATAATTGAGGTCAAAGACAAATCATTTCAATCAACAAAAGAGAAACACCAAAAAGCAGAAGGTGAAAATCAAGTAGGCTCTCCTCTTCAGGGAAGACTATCCGAAGTAAAAATAGGAATTGGACAACAGGTAGATAAAAATACTGCTCTTTTCGTTATTGAAGCTATGAAAATGGAAACCACGGTTACGTCTCCCGTTGTAGGAAAAGTTAAAAAAATATACTTAAGTGCAGGCACTATAGTAGAACAGGACGACTTAATTGTAGAGATAGAATAGAACTAATACTACCATTAATTGTCTTCATTCAAAATAGCAAAACCTATCATCAAAAAACTTGTACAAGTTTTTTGATGATAGGTTTTTTATTGACTTATTAATATTCCTCAGAGTCATCCGAAGGAGACTCTGTAGGTACTAGTGATTTCGATTTTCTATATTTACCAAATCGCTACCCATACAGACCATATCGAAAAGAACACCTTCTATTTTGTTACG
>JAOULS010000014.1 GCA_029881895.1 Cyclobacteriaceae bacterium
ACTCAATAAACAAAAACTCA
Organism: Cyclobacteriaceae bacterium; assembly: GCA_029881895.1. Lineage (GTDB taxonomy): Bacteria > Bacteroidota > Bacteroidia > Cytophagales > Cyclobacteriaceae > JAOUKH01. The sequence continues at coordinate 21 of JAOULS010000014.1, forward strand.
ATACTATTACTATTGAGTTATTCTTAAAATGCAGCCAAGCGCAATCGCCTTAACTGATGGGACACTGAGCCTGCTGAAGTGTGTAAATTACGATTATATTAATTCTTTTTCACATAAAGGGTTGTCTCAGATATTACTTCCCTAATTGATTGATTTCGTCTTGAACTATTTTTTTAATTTTTTTTTCAAAAATTGAGCAGTATGGTTCTCTTTCAGTTTCACCATTTCTTCGGGTGTTCCCTCAAAGCAAACATTCCCTCCTCCTTCTCCTCCCTCTGGGCCGAGGTCAATTACCCAGTCTACGGCTTTTATTACCTCCATGTTGTGTTCGATAATAACAACGCTGTTCCCTTGGTCTACTAGCGCATTAATAGAGGCTAATAACTTGGTGATGTCATGAAAATGAAGACCTGTAGTCGGCTCATCAAAAATAAATAAGATATGATCTTTCGAATCTCGGCTATGTTTCCCTAAGTAAAAAGCTAGTTTTACGCGTTGCGCTTCGCCCCCGCTCAATGAGTTAGAGGATTGTCCTAAGCGAACGTAGCCTAACCCCACATCAAATAAGGGTTGCAATTTATTAATGATGGCAGGTTTGTCATTAAAAAAAGAGAGGCTTTCTTCCAATGTCATGTCCAGTACTTGGGCAATATTTTTTTCATGATACGCCACATCTAGCACCTCTTGCTTAAACCGCCTTCCTTTACAGCTTTCGCAAGTAAGGTGTATGTCGGCCATAAACTGCATTTCAATTTTCACCTCTCCCTCTCCTTGGCAGGTTTCGCACCTTCCGCCATCCACATTAAAAGAAAAATGACCAGATTTGTACCCTCGTTGTTTCGAAAGTGGCTGATCGGCATATAATTGGCGGATGACATCATACGCTTTTACATACGTAACGGGGTTGGAACGCGATGACTTACCTATTGGGTTTTGGTCAATTAACTCAATTTGTGTTATTTTTTTATAATCTCCGCCCAGTTCATCAAACTTTCCAGTGCTATCTGAAGCCGTACCTATTATTTTGCCTATGGCAGGATATATTATCTTTTTCACTAGTGTGGATTTCCCAGAACCACTTACGCCAGTAATGGCCGTTATAATTCCGAGAGGGATAGCGACAGAAATATTTTTTAGGTTGTTTTCTTTTGCTCCTTTAATGAGCACTTTATCTTTCCACCCTCTACGGCATTCAGGTAATGCTACTTTTTCTTTCCCACTTAAATAATTAGCAGTATGGGTATCTGTTTCAGGCAAAATTTCTGTCAACCTCCCCTGAAAAACAAGTTCGCCACCATGTGCTCCTGCATCAGGGCCAATATCAATAATTTGGTCAGCAGCATGCATTACGTCTTCCTCATGTTCTACTACTATTACGGTATTACCGATGTCTCGTAACGACTCCAGCACTTCAACCATTTTAGCAGTATCCCTAGGGTGAAGACCAATACTGGGTTCATCCAAAATATACATCGACCCCACTAATGCACTTCCTAATGAGGTGGCTAATTTAATGCGCTGAAACTCGCCCCCGCTTAACGTTGAGGTTACTCGATTAAGTGTCAAATAACTTAGCCCTACTTGATTGAGGTAGGAGAGACGAGAACTAATTTCTTTTAAAAGTCGATCAGCTACTTTTGTGTCATACGCATCTAATGTTAATTGATCGAAAAAATCGGCTGCCTTTATGATGGGCATCAACACCAAATCTGTGATAGAGTGATGGTCTATTTTAACATAAGAAGCATCTTTCCTTAGCTTAGTGCCTCTACAATCTGGGCATACGGTGCGGCCACGATAGCGAGAAAGCATTACTCGGTACTGAATTTTGTGTGTCTTCGATTCCAGAAAGGTAAAAAACTCATTTAACCCTTTAAAATAACTATTTCCTGTCCACAACAGTTCTAGTTCTTCTTGGGACAGTTCGGATATCGGCCGGTGAATAGGAAAATCGAAATGAATGCCATTCTCAATTAAAGGTTGTACCCATTTTTTCATGGTTTCGGTACGCCAAGGTACAATTGCCCCTTCATAAACCGATAGGTTTTTATCGGCAATTACTAAGTCTTCGTCTACACCTAAAATTTTCCCAAATCCCTCACACCTTCTGCAAGCGCCATAGGGATTATTAAAGCTAAAAAAGTTTATTGTGGGCTGCTCAAAGGTGATGCCATCTTCTTCGAATCGATCAGAAAATGATTTAGTCTTCTTGTCTACAATATGAACGGTACATCTACCATGTCCTTCAAAAAATGCCGTTTGAACAGAGTCAGACAATCGAAATTGAGTGTCTTCATCATGCCCTACTACAGCACGATCTATTAATATGTCAATAGTTTTATCTTTAAGTGAAGAGAGATCTAGTTGTACGTCTTCAATAAATTGTATTTTTTCATCCACAATTACCCTCGTATATCCTTTTCCTAAAAGCACGCTTAGCTCTTGTGCTACTGTACGTTCTTCGTGCAGTATAAAAGGGCAGCTAATCAATAATTTTATACCATCTTGATGAGTGAGAATATAATCGACTACATCACTAATACTGTCGCTGGTTACAACGGTGTTGCTTACAGGAGAATATGTTTTTCCTATCCTTGCAAAGAGAAGTTTTAAATAATCATAGATCTCAGTAGTGGTGCCAACAGTTGAACGAGGATTTTTAGTGTTTACTTTTTGCTCGATCGCTATGGCTGGAGACACCCCTCGAATATAATCTACTTCAGGTTTTTCCATCCTTCCCAAAAACTGACGTGCATACGAACTTAGGCTTTCGACATACATACGTTGCCCTTCAGCAAAGAGGGTGTCAAAAGCAAGGGATGATTTTCCAGAGCCAGAAAGCCCTGTAATAACCACTAATTTGTTTCTAGGAATAGCTACACTCAGGTTTTTAAGATTATTTACCCTCGCCCGTTTGATAATTATATATTTTTTGGGGTCGAGGTCATCTAATTTTTCCTCAGGAAGTAACACTGTTTTTGACATAGCCTCCAAAGTTATGGAATTACAAAACAAATAGTACAAATGCGTTGAAAAATGAAGGGCAAACGCATTTAAATATTTTTAAGTTTCTAAAAACGCAACTATACTGCTTTTGAAAGAAAGTAGTCAATACCCTAGTACTGGACCTAGCGTTTTTCGCATTATTATTTCCGATTCTCCTACTATCAAATAGTTTTCTAGTTCACCCACTTTTTCGTACCCCAATTTTTGGTAAAAAGGAATTGCTTTATCGTTGAAAGAAGAAACACAAAGAAAGACATTGGGACTATCTTTAAAAATTCGCTGTTCCGAAAACTCCAATAGTTGTCTTCCATACCCATTTCCTTCCCATTTTTTATCTATCACGATAGATTTTATGTATCCAGGGAAAGGACCTTGCATTTGTATAATAATTACACCCGCTATTACATGTTCTACTTTTAAAGTATAAACCTCGTTGAGAGGATTGGAGAGCATTTTCATGAAATGGTTGGTGTCCATACCAAAGGTAATCCATGGCTCGGTAGTTGAAAAAATTTCGGCACAAATAGAAATTTCATCGTTAGGAACAAGTGGTGTGATGGTTGTATTTGTAGATGTCATGATATTCACTCTGCTCGTAGTTCGGAGCACTCATTATTTTGTTGGGGGAAATTAAGAGCAAATAATTGTATAAAAAATAAAACCATCGGATATTGCCGCCTTTATTTTAATAAATCATACTGTGGAGCCTATTTTTATACTATTAATTCTTTGCGGCTATTTTGCCATTTTATTATTGATTTCGCACTTTACCTCTCGTAAAACAGATGCCGAGACGTATTTTACAGCGAACAGGGGTTCGGTTTGGTATGTAGTGGCCTTCGGGATGATCGGCTCTTCTTTGTCGGGAATAACATTTATTTCGGTGCCAGGGATGGTGGGCAACGAGAACTTCTACTATTTTCAATTGGTGTTAGGGTATCTTTTAGGCTACGGTATTATTGCTGGGGTGCTTCTCCCGCTTTATTATAAGCTAAACTTGGTTTCTATTTATGGTTATTTGGGACAAAGAATAGGGGAGTATTCCCATAAAACAGGTTCTCTATTTTTTCTTATCTCACAATCGATAGGTGCAGCGTTACGCTTATTTGTAGTGGCAGAAGTGCTGCAACGAACACTCTTCGATCATTTTCATGTTCCATTTGCGGTTACCGTGATCGTTGTTCTAGTAATGATTTGGATTTATACTCGAAAAGCAGGAATAAAAACAATCGTTTGGACAGATATTTTCCAAACCACAATTATGATAACCGCCATCATTGGGGTTTTACTAATTGTAATCAATCAATTAGGGATTTCATTTTTTCAAGCAGGACAAGTTGTATACGACCACAACTATTCCACCGTATTTAATTGGGACTGGCAACACGAAAAATATTTTTGGAAGCAATTTATTACGGGAGTGCTTGTGGCGGTAGCCATGAACGGTTTGGATCAAAACGAAATGCAAAAAAGTTTGACTTGTAGCAATTTGAAAGATGCCCAAAAGAACATTACTTTATACAGTGTAATTCTGGTGGCCACTAATTTGCTTTTTCTGTCGTTTGGGGTGTTATTATATGTATATGTAGAGGATAAAGGGATCTCGCTCCCTCAAACAGTATCAGGCGCATTTAAGGATACCGATGCACTTTTTTCCTTCCTATCTATGCAGCAACTTGGAGGTATTGCGGGCTTTTTGTTTATTTTAGGAATCGCTTCTGCGGCTTTTTCATCTGCCGACTCCGCCCTTGCTTCTCTTACCACGGCTTTCTATAAAGATTTTATCCGTGAGGATAATAAATCGGAAGAAGAAAAAATAAAAACTAGAAAATGGATAAATGTAATGATTTCCATTTTTTTAATTTCTTTAATTTTATTATTTCGAGCTATAAATAACGAAAGTGTAATTCATCTGGTTTTTACTATTGCTGGTTATACCTATGGTCCGCTATTAGGGATGTTTGCATTTGGCCTTTTCACCAAATGGGAAACGAAAGACAAGTGGGTGCCGATTATCGCAGTCCTTTCCTCAGTGGCTTCATACATTTTAAGCACACACGCTGTACAATGGTTTGGCATCAACCTAGGATATACGGTTTTATTGCTAAATGGGATGATCACTTTTACTACAATGGCGTTAATCAAAAAATAACACCTAGCTTCTTGTCGTCACACATGAAGTTAAAATAGGGTTGGGATGAGAGTGTGTTAAGAAACAGCTAAAAAAGCGATGACAAGTATAGAAAGGATACAGTTTACGATGGCTAAATTCATTATGGTTTCAGGGTTTTTAAAATGGAAAACCCCGAGATAGGAAGTAAGCAGAAGGACATACAGGGAAAAAGAAAAACTACGGTAAATGCTTACTTGTACATAGTAATCATAAACCTTTTCTTCGATCACAATTGTGAGTTTAAGTAGTTTTTTAAAAATAGGGGTATAACTTAATTCCACATCATGCCCCTCAGATAGCTTAACGATTTCTGGCCCATTTACTCCAAAATGGGCGGTGTTTAACTTTAATCTATACTCTCTCCTAGATCGGTCTATTTCTATGGAGGTGATTTGTTCAGGTGATACAATGGGGGGTAAAAAATAGTCTAAACCGATAAGGAGACAGAACGCAAAAGTAGCAATGGAGATTCTACGAAAATAATAAAGGTAATGGGCGATATCAATTTTTGGTGTTTTGGGAGTGCGTTTATAGCTCGGCTTTTTTCTTGCGTATGGGTTTCGTGTAGAGTTGTTTCTTGGGTGAATAGGGGGAGACTGTTGTCGTAGTTGTAAGTCATAAAGCGCTCTACTCTCTTTTTTACCAAGCACATTATATGCTTCGTTGAGCTGAGTGAACAAATCTTTTGCTCCACCATACGTTGATTTATCAGGGTGATACTTTAAAGCAAGTCTTCTATACGATTTTTTAATTTGCTCTTGCGAAGCTTGATTACTAACCTCTAATATATTGTAGTAGTTTTTCACTGATGTAAAATAGTGAACCAATTGTCTATAAACAAGGAATAAAGGTCAATCAACATGAGAGGACAAATAAAACAACATTGCTTCAACACGCAAATTACCATGAGTGTAGAAGCAATGTTTATAGAAAAGTCGTTACGAATTAGGTTAACATACCTCCGTCAACTTGCAGTACCTGTCCTGTAACATAAGACGACATATCAGAAGCTAAATAAACACACGCATCGGCAACATCTTCTGGTTTACCACCTCTTTTTAATGGAATAGCATTTCTCCAGCCTTGTACTGTGTCTGGGTCTAATACATCTGTCATTTCTGTTTCAATAAACCCTGGTGCAATGGCATTGGATCGTATACCTCTAGATCCTAATTCTAGTGCTATAGACTTTGTGAACCCGATGATTCCTGCTTTTGAGGCAGAGTAATTCGATTGACCCGCATTTCCTTTTATCCCCACTACTGAGGTCATGTTGATAATAGAGCCACTTTTTTGTTTCATGAATGTACGTGTGACTGCTTTTACTGTGTTAAAACATGATTTTAAATTTACATTTATAACTTGATCCCACATTTCCTCATTCATTCTCATGAGTAAGTTGTCTTTGGTTATTCCTGCATTATTTACTAGTACATCTAAACCATCAAAATCAGCTACTACATCATTTATTAACTGTTCGGCCGCAGCAAAATCAGAGGCATCGCTTCTGTACCCTTTTGCTTTCACTCCTTTTCCTTCTAATTCTTTTTCTAGTGCTTCGCCTTTTTCCACACTCGATAAATAAGTGAAAGCTACGTTGGCACCTTGTTCAGCAAATGCATATGCAATGGCTTTTCCAATGCCTTTCGAAGCACCAGTAATTAAAGCCGTCTTTCCTTCTAATAATTTCATAATAAATATAAGTTGTTCAGGTAGTGGTTTTTTAAATTGCATTTCAAAAATACATATTTCTGTTTGAAAAAAAATTAGATGGAAATGATTTAGCTATCCATTATTGTTTAACCTTCATTATGTAATAGATTCTCTATTGTATAATACGGGTTTTAACGTGTACCTATTTTTTTCTCTCCTCATTTCGATTAACTTTGCAGCCGATAATTTTCGATTAAAAATTCAACTGATATGTCAACAACAAAATACGACTTAATAGTAATAGGTAGTGGCCCTGGAGGATATGTGGCTGCAATACGTGCTTCTCAATTGGGGATGAAGGTGGGTGTAGTAGAAAAAGCAGAAATTGGAGGAATATGTTTAAATTGGGGCTGTATACCTACTAAAGCATTGCTAAAAAGCGCTAATGTATTTGAATATATTCAACATGCAGAGGACTATGGCATTACGGTAAAAGAGGCAAATGCTGACTTTAGTGGCATTGTAAAGAGAAGTAGGGACGTAGCCAGTGGAATGAGCAAAGGCATCCAGTTTTTGTTCAAAAAAAATAAAATAGACCAAATTACAGGATTTGGAAAGCTGAAGGCAGGAAAAAAAGTGGCCGTAACTGACGATAGTGGAAAGGTTGTTGAATATTCGGCCGACCATATTATACTTGCTACAGGAGCTCGTTCAAGAGAGCTGCCAACCATGCCTATTGATGGCAAAAAAATTATTGGATACCGACAAGCAATGACCTTGCCGAATAAGCCACAAAAAATGGTTGTGGTAGGTTCAGGAGCTATTGGAGTAGAGTTTGCCTATTTCTATAATACATTAGGTACTGATGTTACTATTGTGGAATATATGCCAAACATTGTACCTGTAGAGGATGAGGAGGTGTCGAAACAATTGGAGCGTACTTTCAAAAAATCAGGCATGTCGATTATGACGAATGCTGAAGTGACAAATGTAAATACGAAAGGAAAAGGGTGCAAAGTAACTGTAAAAACGAAAAAAGGAGAAGAAGTAATTGACTGTGATGTGGTGCTTTCTGCAGTAGGTGTCGCGACTAACATCGAAGGCATCGGCTTAGAGGATGTTGGTGTGGCTACTGATAAAGGTAAAGTACTGGTGGATGATTACTATAAAACAAACATCCCTGGCATTTATGCGATAGGTGACATTGTTCATGGACCAGCGTTAGCGCATGTGGCCTCTGCCGAGGGCATTACATGTGTTGAAAAAATTAAAGGCCTTACTCCTGAACCTATTGATTATAACAACATCCCTGGTTGTACGTATTGTAGTCCAGAAATTGCTTCGGTAGGGTATACTGAAAAGGCAGCTAAAGAAGCAGGGTATGAAATAAAAGTTGGTAAATTCCCATTTTCAGCTTCTGGAAAAGCAAGTGCAGCAGGCACTAAAGATGGTTTTGTGAAAGTTATTTTCGATGCCAAGTACGGAGAGTGGCTAGGGTGTCATATGATAGGAGCTAATGTAACGGAGATGATTGCTGAAGCAGTTGCTGCTCGTAAATTGGAAACAACAGGGCACGAGATTATTAAAACCATTCACCCTCACCCTACTATGTCAGAAGCAGTAATGGAAGCTGCTGCTGCCGCTTACGATGAGGTTATTCATTTGTAGGTGATTTGGAAAAGCACATATAAAAAAAGGTTTCTCATTTTTGAGAAACCTTTTTTTATATTAAACTACCAATTTGTTTTACAAATCGAAAAAGAACAAACGCAGTTTATTAAATATACCTTGAGCATTAATGCACTATCCCACATTCTTCACAGAATTTTCGTTTGCCAGGTTTTCGCTTTTTAGGTTTTCGTTTATGACCAAAGTAAGAAGGGTCTGAATACTGAGGTTTCTGCATTTCCTTTTGTTGTTTTTTGTACGATTTTGCATTTGCTTCCATCCTTTCCTCAAACTCTTTCACCTTTTGCTCCATGGTGATTTCATATCGCTCATGCGCACTTTTCTTCTTTTTCGATTTTTTGCTCTTTTTCGAAGGAGCAGCGAGGACATCTTCTTTATTTGACGGAGAAAAGGCGTTGTCTAATTGAGTCGACTTCTTTTTCGAAACTTCTTTTTTTCTTTGTCCATACGTTGTAATCGTAGTCAACGACATAAATAGGAATACGAATCCAAGAAATAATTTATACATAGCGTTTTAATTTTTACACCAATATAACAGATATTTAGTGTATTTATTGTATAAAAAAAGCACCCGATTGCAAAAGGGTGCTTTTAAAATGGTGGAGAATAACGGATTCGAACCGATGACCCCTACACTGCCAGTGTAGTGCTCTAGCCAACTGAGCTAATTCCCCATTTTATTAGTAAGGTCTCAAATATACAATTATCTTTAAATAGTTTACTTGAAGTCAAATATTTTAAATTTTTTTTTAAAAATAAAAATATAGTTAAATTACAGTTTATCAATGGTTTATCGTTATTAAAAACATCTTTATATTTATTTTCATTTTTGAAGATGTGTTTTTATTAAGAAAATAATTCATATATTTTGATTTTCAAATTAAAGCTTATGAAATACGGGTTTGTTATAGATAATAGGAAATGTATTGGTTGCCACGCATGTACTGTAGCGTGTAAGTCAGAACATGATGTTCCTGTTGGGGTAAATAGAACGTGGGTAAAACAAGTTGAAAAGGGAGTGTTCCCCAACACAAAACGAGTTTTTTCGGTCACTCGGTGTAATCATTGTACGGATGCACCATGTGTGAGTATATGTCCTACAGAGGCACTGTATACAAGAAAAGATGGTATTGTAGATTTTAATAACGACCGTTGTATAGGCTGTAAATCATGTATGCAAGCATGTCCTTATGACGCATTGTACATAGATCCTGAAACAAATACTGCAGCAAAATGTAATTATTGTGCACATAGAACAGGAATAGGGTTAGAACCCGCATGTGTTAATGTTTGTCCTGAGCATGCAATCATTTCTGGTGACATGGAAAACCCAGAAACAGAAATCGCTCAACTGTTATCTAGAGAGCAAGTAAAAACTAGAAAACCTGAAAAAGGAACAAATCCTAATGTGTATTATATCAATGGCGATGAAAGTGCTCTAAATCCATCGGCTACAGATCGCTCAAATGCCTATATATGGAGTACACAATCTTCTGGAGTAGGTCACTACTCGAAATATGCAGAAAGTCTTACCGAAGGGAAAGACTTAATAGAAATGATTCAAGAGTTGAAAGGTCATACACCTAGTAAAAAAGAAGCCACGTATAGTGGAGACCTTCCTAAAATATCTCAGGTCGAAGGCGTTATGAAATCGGCAAATGCAAAACGTGTTTACGACACTCCTGATAAGGGTGTATTATGGGGGTGGGAAGTAGCCGCTTATGTGCTTACCAAAGCAATAGCTGCTGGTTCAGTTATAATGTTTTTTATAGGCAAAATACTCGGACTATCTGTTTCTACTGAATTTACATGGGCTACGGGAATAATAGCACTTGCTTTTCTTTTATTAACAGGATTATTCCTTGTAATGGATCTTGATCGTCCTGATCGATTTTTGTATGTTTTATTACGACCTCACTGGGAAAGCTGGTTAGTGAAAGGGGGCTATTTTATTACTATTTTCGGAGGTATGGTTACCGCTTGGTTAGCTGGGGTATATTTTAATATTTCTGTTTTGACACAAATCGGATTATGGGGTTCGTTTATAAGTAGTATACTCGTAGCCGTATATACAGCTTTTCTTTTTGCCCAAGCAAAGGGAAGAGATTTCTGGCAAAGCCCAACAATGGTGTTACACATGATTATACATTCTGTAATGGCAGGTAGTGGAGCGTTGATTTTATCAAGCTTGTTAATTGAAGTTTCAGCGCAATGGGTTTCATTACTTTCTACCGTTTTATTTATTGCTGTATTGGTGAATCTGTTTATTATGTTAATAGAATTATCCATTACACACCCAACCGAAGATGCGGCCAGAACAGTACAAATGATAGTGAAAGGAAGATATGCGAAATTATTTTGGGTAGGTGTAATTGTATGTACTAACCTGCTACCACTTGTATTAATTTGGGTAGGCAGCCCAATGTTATTATTAGTTGCCGCTGTCATTATCGTGATAGGGGTCTATCTTACTGAAAAAATATGGATTGAAGCACCTCAGAGAATTCCATTAACTTAAAAGGGTAAAAAAATGAGTAAAAAGCATATTACTATAGTTGAACAAATTGCAGAGAAGTTAAAAATAATTCCAACGCTTCATGGTGGTAAGGATGATGATCCAATCACCTCTCTTACAGAACCTGGTGATTTAACAAGATTCCCTCCTCCCGAAAAATGGGACGACTGGCAAGAGTATGAAGCCAAGGGATGGGCGAAAAAAGAAAAAAAGAATTACAGCATTGTTCCTACCACTTGTTTTAATTGTGAGTCGGCATGTGGATTAATTGCGTACATAGATAAGGAAAACGGGTCGGTACGAAAATTTGAGGGAAATCCATATCATCCAGCGAGTAGAGGACGAAATTGTGCGAAAGGACCCGCTACGATAAACCAAATTACCGATCCAGATAGAATTTTATATCCTATGAAACGAAAAGGCCCTAGAGGGTCTGGTGAATGGGAACGTGTATCATGGGACGAAGTACTAGATGATATTTCTGGTCGATTACGTAAAGCACTAGAGGAAGGAAGAAATAATGAAGTCGCCTATCACGTAGGCCGTCCAGGTCATGAAGGCTATATGGATAGGGTGCTTAAGTCTTGGGGAGTAGACGGACATAATAGCCATACAAATGTGTGTTCTTCGGGAGCAAGGTTTGGGTATAACTTATGGCAAGGATATGACCGACCATCTCCTGATTTCGCCAATGCAAAATTTATACTTTTAATTAGTGCTCACTTAGAGTCTGGTCATTATTTTAACCCTCATGCGCAGCGAATTATTGAAGGAATGATGGACGGAGCAAAGCTTGCTGTGATGGATCCCAGACTTTCCAATACTGCGAGTATGGCAAATTATTGGATGCCAACTACACCTGGTACCGAGGCGGCCATTTTATTAGCCATGGTGAAGGTGATATTAGATGAGAAATTATATAATGAAGAATATATAAAAAATTGGGTAAACTGGGACGAGTACCTTGAAAAAGTTCACCCAGATGCAGAACGTAATCTTGAGTCTTTCATAGAAAAGATGAAGGAGGAATATAAAGAATATACTCCAGAATTTGCAGCAAAAGAAACAGGTGTAAGCGAAGAAACGATTATTGATGTTGCCCGACAAATAGGAAAAGCAGGTTCTAGTTTTGCTTCTCATAATTGGAGAAGTGCAGGAAGTGGTAACTTAGGAGGATGGGCAGTAGCGCGATGTCTTCATTTTTTAAGTGTATTAACAGGTTCAGTAGGTACCGTTGGAGGAACATCTCCTAGTGCTTGGAACAAGTTTAAACCAGAATTTTTTGATAAACCACCAGCACAGAAATTTTGGAATGAGTTACACTACCCAAAAGAATACCCTCTAGCATTTCATGAAATGAGTCCTTTATTACCTCATTTTTTGAAAGAAGGGAGAGGAAAAATGGACGTTTATTTCACAAGAGTATTTAACCCTGTGTGGACGTACCCCGATGGATTTTCTTGGATAGAAATGCTTTCTAGTGAAGAAATGGTGGGTCTTCATATTGCGATGACCCCTACTTGGAGCGAAACCGCATTTTTTGCCGATTATGTACTTCCTATGGGACATGCCTCAGAGCGACATGATATTAATAGCTATGAAACACATAGTGGAATGTGGATTGCCTTTCGACAACCCGTTTTACGTGAATATGCTAGAAGAAGAAATCAACCATTTAAGTTTACCTATGATGTAAATCCGGGTGAAGTGTGGGAAGAAGATGAATTTTGGATTGAACTATCTTGGAGAATTGACCCAGATGGGAAACTAGGAGTAAAAAAACATTTTGAATCTCCTTATCGTAAAGGTGAGAAAATCACCATTGACGAATATTATCAATATATATTTGAACATACCAAAGGGCTACCAGAAGCGGCAGAAAAAGAAGGCTTAACGCCACTGGACTACATGCGTAAGTTTGGAGCTTTCGAAGTCGAAAAAACATCTTACAATAAGCACCTTAATGAAATTGCTGATGATCAAATGAAAAAAGCAAAAGTTGATAAAAAGACAGATGTTATTTCGAATGATGGATCAAATATTGGAATAATGATGGACAAAACTCCTGTGGTAGGATTTCCAACGCCATCACGTAAACAAGAATTCTTCTCACAAACAATGATTGATTGGAAGTGGCCAGAATATTCTGTTCCAAAATATATTAAAAGTCATATCCATGAAGACGAAATGGATAGGGAAAAAGGAGATTTCCCTCTAGTACCTATTTTCAGACTACCAGTTCTTATTCATAGTAGATCAGGAAATGCAAAATGGCTTAATGAAATAGCGAACAGAAACCCTGTGTGGATTCACACATCTGATGCCGCCAAGTTCAATTTTAAAAATGGTGACTTGGTAAAAGTGAAAACAGAGATTGGGTATTTTATTGACCGACTATGGGTAACTGAAGGAATGAAACCTGGTATTATTGCTTGTTCTCACCATTTAGGAAGATGGAGAAGGCCACAAGATAAGGAAGGAAACCGATGGGCGACCAACACCGTTTCTGTAGAAAATAATAATGGCGAGTGGAAAATGAGAATCTTAGAAGGTGTAAGACCTTTTAAAAGTAAGGACAAAGATTCTTCTCGTATCTTCTGGTCAGATGGAGGGGTTCATCAAAACATCACCTTCCCTGTTCATCCAGATCCGATAAGCGGGATGCACTGTTGGCATCAAAAAGTAAGACTTGAAAAAATTGGCCCAGATGACCGATATGGGGACATATCTGTGGACACCAAAAAATCGCACGAAGTGTATAAAAAATGGTTAGCCATGACTCGTCCTGCTCCTGGCCCTGATAACTTGAGAAGACCGCTTTGGTTTGGAAGAGCATTGAAACCTGCACCAGAGACTTTCTATTTTGATAAAGAATAAATCTATAAGGTGGTTTCCTGCTTCGAAATGGATCGGAGAAGTAGATAAAAAAACATTACAAGCCGATTTACTAGCAGGGCTTACGGGTGCAGTAATTGTTCTTCCACAAGGAGTGGCGTTTGCCATGATTGCAGGGCTACCTCCTATTTATGGACTGTACACAGCTATGGTGCTGCCCATTATTGCAGCACTTTTTGGCTCGAGTAAGCACTTAATTAGTGGCCCCACTACAGCTATTTCGTTAGTAGTGTTTTCAACGGTTAGTGAGTATGCCACGCCAACCACTCCAGAATTTATCACTTTAGCCATCGCTATTACTTTGGTTGTGGGGCTCATTCAATTATTATTGGGCGTTTTTCGTTTTGGTGCAGTAATAAACTTTGTATCGCATAGTGTAATACTTGGTTTTACAGCGGGAGCTGCAGTGTTAATTGCCACGAGCCAGATGAGCTATTTGGTTGGAGTGAAAGTTCCTAGAGGGACTTCTTTTTTAGATACTTGGTTGTTTTTGTTTAGCAAAATTGGTGAAACAAATATTGTATTATTTGGAATAGGTGCAGGCACTCTCATTCTAGCAATATTTATTAAGCGTATCCATAAAATGGCACCACATCTGTTAATTGCGATGGTGGTTACAAGCTTCATTACCTATTATTTTTTTGAAGGAGATCAAAACATTCAATTGGTGGGGAAATTGCCACAAGGATTACCTCAGTTTGTTTTACCTAATATTGATGTAGGGCAGTTGACATTTTTGTCTTCGAATGCTTTTGCAATAGCGTTACTTGGGTTAATTGAGTCCGTTGCCATCGGCAGATCAATTGCAGTAAAAACGGGTCAAAGAATAGATTCTAATCAGGAATTTATAGGACAAGGGTTATCAAATATTGTGGGAAGTTTTTTCTCATGCTATGCAGGTGCGGGTTCATTTACACGATCTGGAATAAACTATAGTGCTGGAGCAAAAACACCTTTTTCTTCTATTTTTGCAGCGATATTTTTGATGTTAGTAATATATTTTGTTGCGCCTTTGGCGGCATATCTTCCTATTACAGTAATGGGAGGAGTTATTATATTAGTAGCGTACAACCTTATTGATTTTGCTCATATTAAAAAACTTGTAAAAACGAGTCAAGGTGATTCTTTGGTGATGTTGATTACTTTTCTTGCCACATTATTTATGGAACTTGAGTATGCCATTTACCTAGGCGTATTTTTTTCATTGGCACTGTATTTACGAAAAACATCAAAACCGAGATTTGTAGAACTTTCTCCAGATACAAATAGTGAAAAAGACATGTTGCTAAATGTTGAGGAATATAATTTAGAAACTTGCCCTCAACTGATGATTTATCGAATAGAGGGCTCATTGTTTTTTGGGTCAGTAGACCATGTTGCAGACCAAATGGATTCACTTTTTTCACGTCCCGAAAAACACCTAGTATTAGTAGCCAACAACATTAATTTAATAGATCATTCTGGAGCAGAGTATTTAGAAGATGAATCTAGAAAATGGAAAAATAGCGGTAAGCAAATTTACTTTAGTGGATTAAAAAAAAGAGGACGTAAATTTCTTGAAGAAGGAGGTTTTATCACAGAAATAGGGGAAGAGTTCTTTTACAACAACAAGCAAGATGTAATAAAAGAAGTCTACAACAAACTTGATCATCAGATTTGTAGTGACTGTAAGGTAAAGCTATTTCGAGAGTGTCCCAAATGAGTAGATTATTCCTAAAATAAAGTAATACAATTGTTAAACTGAATTATTTGGTTTAACCCACAAGTTGTCAACCAAAAACAATTGTATACTCAACTCTTGTATGTTTCATTGGTATTATTACATTTGAATATCATTTATATCTAGTCGTATTTATTACGTATGGTATGTTTTAAACAACAAACAATGAAAGAAGAGCGTATGGAAAAGTATTTTTCCACATATAGAAAAAACATTATCGGAATTAACCAATCTATAAAAACACCTGGAGGGGTAGATCGTCCTATTCTTTATGCAGATTGGACGGCAAGTGGCAGGAACTATAAACAAATAGAAGACCGCATTCAAAAAGAAATAATGCCCTACGTGGCAAACACCCATACCGAAACAAATGCCACGGGGATGTCGATGACGCATGCATATCATAAATCACAAAGAATTGTGAAGGAGCATGTAAATGCAGATAAAAATGATGTTATTTTTTCGTCAAGTTCAGGTATGACGGGAGTAATCAATAAATTTCAACGCATATTAGGGTTAAAGATTCATGAGCGGTTTCAAGGTAGAATAGAAATTAAAGAAGAGGAACGTCCGATCGTATTTGTGACCCACATGGAGCACCATTCTAACCAAACCAGTTGGATAGAAACGATTGCTGATGTAGAAATTATTAAACCCACAGTTGACGGGCTAGTTTCACTGGATCATTTTCAGGAGTTGTTAATAAAATATCGCTCTCGAAAAAACAAAATTGCTGCGGTTACTTCTTGTTCCAATGTCACAGGCATCTTTACCCCTTATCATGAAATTGCAAAATTAATACACAAAGAAAATGGGTTGTGTTTTGTGGATTTCGCCTGTTCTGCACCTTATATTGATATCGATATGCACCCTGAATCGGAAGGAGCGCACTTGGATGCTATTTATTTTTCACCACATAAATTTTTAGGTGGACCAGGTGCTTCGGGTATTCTCATTTTTAATAAAGAGTTGTATAAAAACACCATTCCTGATAACCCAGGAGGAGGCACGGTAGATTGGACAAATCCATGGGGAGAACACAAATACATAGACGATATAGAAACCAGAGAAGATGGAGGAACACCTTCGTTTTTACAAACCATTAAGGTAGCAATGTGCGTACAGTTGAAAAACGAAATGGGGGTTGAAAACATGTTGGCCAGAGAGAAAGAACTATTAACCATTATCTGGGAAACATTAGATCAAATTCCAAACTTACATGTACTTGCAGGAGATCATAAAGAACGTTTAGGAATTATTTCGTTTTATATCGATGGGCTACACTATAATGTAGGGGTGAAACTTTTGAATGACAAATTTGGAATACAAACAAGAGGTGGGTGTTCTTGCGCAGGCACCTATGGGCATTATCTATTAAATGTGTTGCCCGAAGAGTCGAAGGCGATAACTGAACTGGTGAGTCATGGCGATTGTAGTACAAAACCTGGATGGATAAGAATGTCAATCCATCCTACTACTACAAATGAAGAAGTGCATTATTTGGTTGATGCTCTTCGTCAACTTGCGAAAGATCATAAAACATGGGTCGAAGATTACAATATCGACCATACCAATAATATACTTACACATAAAAATGACGCTTCGGACTCATATTTAAAATCAACTATGGATAGAAGTCTAGATCGAAGATTCCAATAGAAAAGTAATAAGTGTTCTTTGTTTCGAATAGAAGGAGGCTAAAGAAGAATTAGCTTTTCCTTGCGTTACGTTATTTTTCATCGGGGTTCTCGAAAACGAACCCCCATTTATCATCACCCTCTTCACGATAGTTAACCTCCATTCCCATTAGGTACATAACATGTTTTTTGTCAACATAGATTTGTACCCCATGGTTAACATATTCTAAATCATTTTCCTTTTTGGTGTCAAAACCAATAGTGAAACCTCCTGTGCCACAACCACCTTCTTTAACGCCAATACGTAAACGGTGGTCGTTGGGTATTTCATCACTTTGCATTATAATTTTTATTTCTTCTGCGGCTAGTTTTGATAGGGATACAGGCTCTAATGACATCTTAAACAAATTTTTATTTGGTTTTTTTGTTAAATTTAATTTAAAACTTGAATAGTTGTTCAATTATTGCTACATTTAATTTTGAGAATTTAACTAATGTTAATGGAAAAGATGGTAAGATCTAAAAAGAAAGAAAAAGAGTTTGAGAAATTTGTCAAAGCATCAGAAATGTTAAAAGCAATTTCATACCCTTACCGTTTAGAGATTTTACGATTTCTAGAAGACGAAGAGTATCATCCTGTTTACGAAATTCAAGCATATCTTGGAATTGAGGCAACATTGCTTTCTCATCATTTAACGAAAATGAAAGACAAAGGAATAATTCAATCATATAGAGATGGGCGGTTCATACACTATAAACTAGTACAGAAAGAGATGACTAAAATATTGAATTGTATAAATAAATGTGAATTAAAATAAACCAAAAACACACACAGAAATAATTATGGCAGACGTAAAACAAACACTTGACACTTCAGGGCTTCTTTGCCCAATGCCAATTGTTAAAACAGCAAAAACAATTAAAGGAATGGAAGTTGGGGATTTATTAGAAATGATTTCTACTGACGCAGGGTCTATGCCTGACATGAAAGCATGGGCGAATCAAACCAAACATGAACTAGTGGAGGCTCAGGATGAAGGAGGAAAATTTAGATTTGTAATCAAAAAAACACATTAATTATGCCAAAATTAGCAATGATAGCAACACAAGGCACATTAGATTGGGCCTATCCTCCTTTTATATTAGCTACTGCAGCCGCAGCAATGGGCTGGGATGTAGGTATTTTTTTTACTTTTTATGGATTGCCATTATTAAAAAAAGATCTTAAACTACCTGTAACACCTGTTGGTAACCCTGCAATGCCAATGAAAATGCCTTTTGGGTCGGAGGGGTTTCAAAACATTAACTGGCCAATTCCAAATGCAATTACCTCAAATATTCCTGGTTTCGAGAATTTTGCAGGCTCTATGATGAAAAAGGGGTTTAAAAACAAAGGAGTTGCTTCTGTTGAAGAACTGCGAGATATGGCTGTTGAAATGGACGTGAAACTGATTGCTTGTCAAATGACAATGGATGTGTTTGGCTTTAAACGAGAAGAATTTATAGAAGGAACAGAATATGCTGGAGCAGCAGCTTATTTAGAGTTTGCGGTTGATTCTGATGTTAACCTCTTCATTTAACTGAATTAATGAAAGTAAGGTGGATAGATGCTGGGAGGGTGACTGATATTCGCTCCCAAAGCATTTACCATGGCTTGGGATACGCTCTTAAAGAGCACTCACCCAACACAATAGTGATGTCGATACCAGAAAATCCTTATATATGTATAGGGTATTTTCAAGATCCAAGTAAAGAATTGGATTTAACGTATTGTAATAAAAACAACCTGCCTGTAATTAGAAGGCAGACTGGAGGAGGAGCAGTATTTATAGATAACAAACAACTGTTTGTTCAATGGGTTTTTCATCCCCAATCAATTCCACAAAAGGTGGAACAAAAGTTTCAAATATTCATTCAACCAATGATTGAAACCTATAAGTTCTTTGGCATCAATGCTTATGAGTATGGCGGACATGACGTACATGTAAAAGGAAAAAAAATAGTAGGAACGGGCGCAGCATATATTGGAAATGCTGAAGTGGTTACTGGTAATTTTATAAAAGAATTTGACAGTAAACACATGGTCGGAGCACTAAAACTCCCCAATGAAAAAATGCGTTCTGAAGTTGATCGATCTATGAGTGAATACATGTCTTCTTTATCAGACGAAGTGGCTTCAATACCTGATTTTGAGGAAGTTAAAAAAGTGTATAAACAAAAGTGTAAAGAAATTCACGGAATGCAATTTATTGATGATGACTTCACAGATGAGGAGTTGTTAGAAATTGAAAACCAAGAACAGAAGTTGTTAAACGACTCTTGGACTTTTTCGATTAAACAGCCGGAAAAAAATTGCAGGTTAATCAAAATTCATACAGGAGTTTGGGTAGGAAGTACTAGCTATCATGTTGGTAATCAAACTGTAAATATTGTTATGAGATTAAATGAAAATAGTGTAGATTATATCGATATTAGTTTTAAGGACAATCAACACAAAAAAGAAATTAAACTGTTAGAGAAAAAATTGACAAACATGAGTTTAACAAAACCTGAGTTGTCAATGGAAATAGATTCCTTTTTTAGCCTTCATGGATCTGATTGGTCTTTTCTTTCAAAAGAACAATGGATAGAAGCATTGATGATGATTTATGTTGAGAAGAAAAAAATAAGTGGAGGTGGATAAGTTAATAGATATTGGTGTAATCATTAGCGATAGTGAAGTCACCGAACTTTATAAAATAATACCAAATGCTTGGGTGCTTCTTGAACCAGTAGAATTTGGAGAAAATAAAAAAGCGGTAAAAGTTAAAATATTGAAATATAATGAAGATAAAGAGGTTTTACGTGACTTTGTACTTGATCAAGACGATTGGGAAGGTCTTCATGCTTTAATATATTTCTATACAGGAAATGACGGTAACTGTAAAATTTAAAAAATTAATTAAAACAATAATAACTTAACAAATAAGATAAAATGGAAGATCAGGATCATGAAGGCAAAAAAATTCTTGTAATTCAAACGCACGGAGTTGCTACACCAACTCGAACGTATTCACCTCTTTTTTATGCAATGGCAGCAGCTGCTATGGAAATGGAAGTGATGGTTTGGTTTACAATGGATGGTACCAATCAATTAAAAAAAGGGGAAGCCGAAAAAGTTCAATTAGTAAAAGACAGCAATGTAAACTTAAAAACGATGCTCGAAATGGCTATGGATTCTGAAGTGGAATTACGTGTCTGTCAGCAAAGCCTTGAATTATGGGATATGCAGCCAGAGGATTTGATTGATGGTGTTGATATTCTGGGGGCAACAAGTATAATTGACTTGTCTTTGTCTTATGATCATGTGATGTATTTCTAGAACTAAATATAGTTAACAATATAAACAGATATAACAATGGCTCACGAAAAAGTTAATGGTTGTGTAATCCTTAAAGACTTGTATTATAATGTGGATAATAATACATGGGTTAGGATAATTGACGATTCTACTGTAGCAGTAGGCATGACTGATGTTGCTCAAAATTTGGCAGGTCCACTATTGCATGCCAAAACCAAAAAAGTTGGTACTGGTAGAAAGCTCGGAAAACCGATAGCCACAGTAGAAAGTGGAAAGTATGTAGGGCCTGTAAAATCACCTGTTACAGGAGAAATTACTAAAATTAATGATGCACTATCTTCAGATGCAGGATTAATTAATAAAAGTCCTTACAATAACGGCTGGATTGTAGAAATGAAAACAGATGATTTATCTGCCGACTTAGCTACTATGGTGTCAGGAGATGACGCTGTAGCAGCATATAAGGAGAAAATAGAGAGAGATAATATTCAGGCTTGCGAACAAATTGAGGGAGCGGATACTTACGATTAATAAAAGTTGAAGGTATCAATAGTGTAGTTTTTCTACTATTTAAAATTTTTTAGTCAATACAAATTTAAACGACATAAAGCTATGATGGCATTAGATATAAGCCAAAACAAACATGCAGATGTTTCCATGGATGAAAAAAACAGGCTTTTTGAAGAAGTAAAAGCCGATGAAAGGTGGAGTCATGTGTTATATGGCTGCTATGAATGTGGTATTTGTGTAGCCGCTTGTCCTTCCGCTAGATTTTATGATTTTAGCCCAAGGTTAATCGCACAGGCTGTGTCTCGAGAAGACACCGATCTTATTTATACATTAATGAGTGATAGTATATGGGATTGTTCACAGTGCTTTTCTTGTGACCGCTGCCCAAGACAAAACTCACCTGGTCAAGTAATAACTATAATGCGTGAAGTAGCCGTAAAAAACGGACTTCGTACCGCCAAAGAAGCCCTTCAAGGTTATGGACGTATTATATATAAAATTATGTTGACAGGTACACAAGTTTCACCAGATATGCTTCAACCAGATGCATTTCCAGATTGGGGAACTCACGTATATGAAATAGCCGAAAACCTAGATGATTGGAGAAAGGCGCTTCCTCCTGAAACGCTACATACTACCGAAACAAGTTGGACAATTGATGATAAGACAATAATTGAACTTTATCTCATCTGGCATATGACTGGGGTAATGGATTTAATATCAGGCGTAGATGAAGGTCTATATGACATTATAGTAGATGTGATGGAAGAAAGACTTGAAGAAGCAGGGTATGATGACGTAACTTTTGATTAAAAACATTAAATAAAAAAACTATGCTCCATTTACCAATATTAAAAGCAGAAGACAGAAAGCAAATTATTGATCCAGCCAATGCGCCAAAAGACGACCTTAGGGAAGAACTTTTTCAACTTGAAAGAGAAGGCGAACTGGAAGTAATTCGTGTTCCAGAACCATGCATTGAGTTAACAACCAAGTATGGTAGAAAAAAGAAAATTCCTATCGAAAAAACATGGCATCACAAAAGTTGTGGGCAATGTGGTCATATCCCAGGTTATTCAGCTTCTATTTTTTGGTTGAACAGAGAGTTTGGCTTAGACTATCACGATCCTACAGATCAAACCTCATGTACCGCTTGGAACTACTATGCTTCAGCAACGTCTAACCCAGAAGCCCAAGCTGCGGTAGCGATACGAAATTTTGCGGCAGCGCATGAAGTAGGCTATTTCCCTTTAATTCATTGTGGTACAAGTTTTGGCCATTATAAAGAAGTGCGTCATGCATTGGTTCACCAACCAGAATTAAGAAGAAAGGTGAAAGCAATCATGGAGAAATTGGGTAAAAAATTAGTTATCCCTGAAGAGATTGTTCACTAT
>JAOULS010000198.1 GCA_029881895.1 Cyclobacteriaceae bacterium
GAAATACTAAGTAAAGCAACTAAGGGCTAATGATTTGCGTTAAGAACGCCATTAATTAGCCCTTGTTTGTGTCTCACAAACAAGTATTAAAAAGTAAAGTAGTAAAAAAATGGAGGGCTATTTTCTTAAATTTTGAAGACATAACAAATGAAAGAGGAAATTTATGAAAGCAGTTATATGCACTAAATACGGGTCACCAGAAGTTCTTCAACTCAAAGAGGTAGAAAAACCTATTCCAAAGAGGAATGAAGTATTAATCAAGATATGTGCTACTACCGTAACTTCCAGTGATTGCTTTGTTCGAAACATATATACATTACCTAGAATATTTCGC
This sequence comes from Cyclobacteriaceae bacterium, assembly GCA_029881895.1. Classification (GTDB taxonomy): domain Bacteria; phylum Bacteroidota; class Bacteroidia; order Cytophagales; family Cyclobacteriaceae; genus JAOUKH01. Next base: position 335 of record JAOULS010000198.1, read on the forward strand.
CTTCCTGCTCGTATTGCTTTAGGTTTTTTAAAACCAAGAAAATCCATCCTGGGTATGGTTTTATCTGGAGAGGTAGAAGCAGCTGGTCAAGATGTAACAAAATTTATAAAAGGGGATGAAGTGTTTGCCTATACAGGAATGAAATTTGGAGCTTATGCAGAATACACCTGTTTACCCGTAAATGGTAAAATAGGCCCAAAAGAAGTGTTAATAGCTCTTAAGCCAACTAATTTAACTTGTGAGGAAGCCATAGCTATTCCTTATGGAGGTACTTTAGCCTTGCATTTCCTGACTAGAATTGGAAAGATTAAAGAAGGACAGAATGTTCTTATATATGGTGCATCTGGTGCCGTTGGAACCTCTGCTGTACAACTGGCAAAACACTTTGGTGCAGATGTAACAGGTGTATGTAGCACATCAAATATTGAGTTAGTAAAATCTTTGGGAGCTAATAATATTATTGATTACACCAAGAATGATGAAGTAAATTTTAAAGTAAAATATGACATTGTATTTGACGCAGTTGGCAAGAGAAAAACGTCTAAACTAAAAGAACAATGCAAAAAAGCACTGACGCCTAATGGTAAGTATATATCCGTAGACTCTGGTAGACCACAACTTTTAATTGAAGATTTAATTTTGCTTAAAAAATTAGCTGAAAAAAAAATTATAATTCCAGTGATTGATAAACGCTACCCAATAGAAGAAATCGTGGAATCTCATAAATACGCAGACAAAGGTCATAAAAAAGGTAATATTGTAATAACTATTTAGGATAAACACCCAACAACTAATCGATAATTATTTACGTTGAGACATCCTTTATTTAGCTCTTCTGTTAACCCCACTCAGTATTATCCGTAGGAAATGCTGAGGTTATTATTGACCCAGTTCTATCCAGGCACAGATTCTTTTACGCCTGCTTGCCGTAGGCAAGAGTGACTAAACAGATGGATAGTTATTGCGTTACTTTTTTGCTTTTGCTATTATTAAAAATAAGATCCCTGGTTTTCTCAACATCTCTTAAGCAATTGTTTACCATGTTCACTTCTTGACAGTAACTTTTGTTTTCTTGATGATTTTCGCTGAAACAAGGGATAGATGAGAAATTTAATTCTTTAAATGACTCATCTATATTTTCGCATAATTTTCTCATATCAGAAATGGTCATGTTATCATTAATGTCAACATGGTGAGAGGTAAGAAAGTACGACAAAAAATCGTAAGTAGCATCTCTTAATTTACTACATACCGAATGTGTTACGATATCTTCTTTTGGTTTGAAGGTCTCATTTTTTGCATCATCTAGTGTGTACAAAGCCCTTTGAAGAAGGTTGGTTTTATTTATAATGTCCATAATAAATGCGGTTTAGTTTTAGACTTAATGTACCACATATCATAATAAATGCTTTTGACTTTTGTCAATAAACAAACTGACTTAAGTCATTGTCAACCTTAAAAAGTAACGCTTCATAATTTCAATATTGAATAAATTAGGTATAAATCGGTTTGGGGTCAATGAATAAAATTATCTCCTCGAAGAGATAGGATGTAAAATTAGAAAGAAGGTGTCTATTTCATGATTTTATTAACCCATTAACCTGACCTACATCATAGTTTGTTTTTTAATAATGCTGTACCTTAAAAATTGAAATTATTAACTGTGGATATAAGTAGCAGTTCAATCTAAATCGTAGAAACTATGAATATTTCCAAAACATTGGTCCCAACTTTAATTATTACATCACCCACTCACGACCAAACAAATTTGGGGATGTTGTCAATAAACGAACATGAGGTAATTACGACTGATTTCGAAAATATAAAAGGCTTTCATAAATACTATTTGGGCCAGAATGGAGAGAAAATAGTTGTTAAGTATTTGAATTTATTCAACAAATTAAAACGCGATATAAGTAAAGCAAGGTTTGCGGTTGTGTTTGCCGAAAAGATCGATTACGCCATAGGCATTATTGTTGAGTACGATAATGGAACGTTTTTGATGCATAATTTATTTGCTGATGTTGAAAATTTCGAAAAAGATGATGTAGAGCGTATTGCAGCTTCATATATCGCAGCAGAATCCATTAACAAAAAAATAGACCGCTTAAAATCATGGGAAGAAATAGATGCTGGTGCTACGATAAAAGAAGCGTTTACAAGTAGTAAAACAAATACAGGACTATGGGGGCAAGAGGTGCCTATTGTAAATAGTGATTGTAACATGTGTTTGAGTTGTATTTTACAATGCCCAGATGTTTCGATAGATAAAAACCCTATCACAAATCTCGCTGAATTGACAGATCCTACAAAATGTAAATCGTGTGGTATTTGTGTTGAAGTGTGTAATAAGGATGCTGTTGAGCTGGTAGATAAAAATATGGTTAAAGCAGCAAGAGACAATGTTTTCTCAGGAAAGTATGGCAAAAGAATAGAAGTGGAAGGGGATAATGTAGAACATGAATTGATAGCACTAAAATCATTATCAAACGAAGAATACAAATCAAGGGGGTACGAAATATTATATAAAGAGTTAGTGGGTGATAAGTCATTATCAGGAAACATAATTGCACAATATAAATATTCTGAAAATGAAGAGCGACCATCAATTATTACTTTTGTGTTCGATGAAGTGATAGGATGGAAAAAAATCAGCAGACCTTATGCGCACCTTCTTGTTTATGGATTTTCTGATTTTGACTTGGAGCTAGCTACCAAATTGCAGATAGAAGGGTATTATATTTCTTGCCTCCCTTCAACTGACCCTACATACAATACGATGAGGTCAAAATTTGAGGTAGCAGGGTATACTTCAACGACTCTATTAGAAGAAGACATTAACACGAATGGTGATAAATATGATGCGGTAATTACAGCATATCATCGCAATTTGGATAAAGAAACTTATTTTAAAATAAGCGAAAAAATAGGCGTGTTTTTATCCCCATTTATGAAAAACTTTTCGAGAGATAAAATATTAGATAATATCATAAATGAGATAGAAGCAAAAATGGTAGGGTTTACCAACCCACATCATGATGAAGACAGACCACTAGGAAAAGTGTTGTGTCAAGAAAGTGATATATGTTCGGGGCATCGCGCATGTACGGGCTGCCCAATCGAGAGTACGTTTGATATGGCAATGAAGGCGGTGAGAGAAGCTTATGATACTGAAGAGGAGAAAATTGAAATCGTAAATTCTGGTGCTACAGGTTGTGCCGAGGTGGTTACAACCATTTATCCCGACACATCATGGAAAAAATATTTGCATACCGTATTTGGTGGACTTGGTGCAAACCTAGAAGGCATGAATGCCGCTTACCGATTTTTGAAAAAAACAGGAAAAATTACTAAAACATTCAAGTTTTTCGGATGGGCAGGTGATGGTGCTACCTATGATATTGGTTTGCAGTCCTTATCTGGATATTTAGAGCGAGGATTAGCCACAGATTCTATTTACCTATGTTATGATAACGGTGCCTATATGAACACTGGTGTGCAGCGTTCTAGTGCCACTCCTATGGGTGCTGCGACAAGTACTACTCCGATAGGTGAAGTGATTAGAGGTAAAATGCAGTTTCGAAAAAATTTAGCAGAATTTGCCAAGGCACATGAAGGGGTATATGTAGCTACGGTAAGTATCTCTTCGGAAATGGATTTCAAAAGAAAATTACAAAAAGCAGCGAAACATGATGGCCCTTCTCTTGTTATCGCATATTCAAATTGCACAACAGGGCATGTAACAGGGACTAGTTTAACCGTTGCACAGTCAAAATTGGCCGTTGATAGTGGGTATTGGCCTTTGTTTGAAATTGAGAATGGAGAGAAAAAAATCACACATGAACCTTCTTTTATCAGGAAATATGAGGCAACAAAACAAAAAATAGAGAAAAAGCAGATAGCAGGAAAGGAAACTAGAGATGTCTTGATAAAAGAGTTAGAGGAAAGCAAAAAAGCCTACCAGGATGAATTTACAAGTGGGTTGGCCAACTGGCTACGCTCTGAGGGACGTTTTGCACTTCATTTTGATAAAAAAGGTAACCTGAAAAACGAACAATCTGTAGCCCTTTTACTTCATCTTTACGAAGAACTGAAAATAGATTGGAATAAACTAAGGCAGTCAGATAGGCTGAATAAACAGAAGGAAAAACTAATAAGTGTATTGGAGGAATACATACATGAAAAAGACATTGAAGAACGAAAAAACCTTATAAATAATGAAGCAGATTTATTTGGTGTAAAAGTAAATAATATCGGGATTTTAGATGATTACATCAATAATAAATCGTTATTTGATACGAGTGGGACAGCGTTAAAAAGCTCACTACATCATATAATTTTAAATATAAAACGACAGTTAGACCCAGAAGTATATACGGCTCTTTACAATAATGAACTGAAGCAATATAAACTTAAAAAACCAGCGCTAAATGATAACCTTAGAGCGTTGGGCGCATGTTTGTATACCAATTATTTTGAAGATCAGCTCAATAAATTGTCGATTGAACAAAAAGCTTTTGTTCATGAAGAGCACGAGGTTGAAATTATAAAAGAAAGAATAAAACATGTTGAAAATATTGCCTATTCCTTTGAGATGGAGGAGGTTGAAAAGCAAAAAAACAGAGCTATTCTTGGGCAACTTCCTGTTCCTGGAAGAATTTTTGCACGTGCAGGAGATGGAGGGGTAACTTCTGCAAAAATGTTTGTGAGTCTCATGAGACAGATAGGTATATTCGGAAAAGCAGCACCTGATTATGGTCCTGAAAGAAGAGGAGCACCTGTAGGTACCAATTTCCAACTTGGAGGAAAAGAATTAAAAACACAGGCAAGCTATGATAAACTTGATATAAGTATTGTAAAAAACCCTGCTGACCAAGGATGGAATGATTCGGAATGGAGAAATACTATTAATGATGGTGGCTTACTCGTTATAAATTCCAAATTATCAGTTGATCAATGTCGTGTCATTTATAATATCCCAGCTACCATCAAAGTATATGTTTTCGATGCAACTAAATTAAAAGAAGCACACCGTGTACCTGAAACGATAACACTAATGGGAGGAATGATGCGTGCTTTTATTGATATGGGAATATCTTTTGAAAAAGATTATTTGAATGAAAAATGGGAAATGTTATTAAACAAAGAGTTTGCTTCAAAAGCGAATCGAGAAAAAATTGTAGAGAAAAACATACTGTGTTTCTGGGAGGCGTTCAATGAGATTAAGACTGATTTTGACCAAAAGGTGGATGTTAAACCTTTTAGAGATGCCTTGAAAATAGAAGGGTATGAACCTCAAACCCCCGAGAAGCTGATGACAGGGTCTGAGGCCGTTGCTGAGGCATGGCGACAGATAAACCCTGGGGTATTTGCCATGTTCCCAATCACACCTAGTACAGAAGTAGGGCAAGAATTTTCAAAATTCTGGGCTGATGGAAAAGTTGATACAGAATATATCCATACTGAATCAGAGCATTCGTCTTTTATGACCATAATAGCAGCAGCAGCGTGTGG
>JAOULS010000199.1 GCA_029881895.1 Cyclobacteriaceae bacterium
AAATTCCGTATTAGGAGAATGGTGCAACATAGGGGCAGATACGAATACCTCCAATCTAAAAAACAACTATGCCGATGTAAAAATCTGGAATTATACCAAGGGAGGTTTCAAAACCACCAAACAAATGTTTTGTGGACTTATTATGGGCGACCATTCAAAATGTGGAATTAACACTATGTTTAATACAGGTACAGTAGTTGGTGTTTCTGCTAATATTTTCGGTTCAGGATTTCCACGTAATTTTGTTCCCTCTTTCTCCTGGGGTGGAGCAGCAGGGTTCACTACCTTTCAGCTTAGAAAGGTGTATGAGGTAACTGAGAAAGTAATGGAACGTAAAAACATTGATTTTGACACAGTAGAAAAAAATATTTTGGACAAAGTATTTGCGATGAGTGCTAAATACAGAGTTTGGGAGAATAAAGATTAAAGTGTAATTTAGAAACATGATTTCCGATAGCTTAAAAAATAAAATTGTTCAATATTTATTACCCTACAATCCTGTAAAAGTAGCTATTTTCGGGTCTTATGCACGAGACGAACAAACCAAAGATAGTGATCTTGATGTGTTAATAGATTTCAATAAACCTTGTAGTTTGTTACAATTCGTTAAAATAAAAAGAGAACTCACTGAACTTATTGGGTACAACATTGATTTGGTATCTGGAAAAGCAATCACACATCCAAAATTGAAGAAATACATTGAAAAGGATATGAAAGTGATATATTCATGACAAAAGATGATTGGGTGTATATAGATCATATCCAAGCTAGCTTATCTAAAATTGATAACTATATAGATGGCATGACAGAACAGGAGTTTTTAGCAGATGAAAAAACTTCTGATGCAGTTATCCGTCAATTTGAAATAATTGGGGAAGCAACCAAAAACATATCATCTACATTCAGAAATAATCACAATACCATACCTTGGAAAGATATGGCTGGAATGAGGGATGTACTTATACATGATTATATGGGTGTAGATATTTGGATGGTATGGAAAACAGCTATAGAAGATGCCCCAATATTGTTAGAAGAGCTGTTGAAATTGAAATAATAACATGCTATTTAAAGATATTCCAGGATTAGAAGAAATAAAAACACAGCTAATTCAAGCTGTTAAAAATAATCAGATTGCTCACGCACAATTGTTTTTAAGTAAAAATGGTGGTGCTAATCTACCTTTAGCACTTGCCTACGCGTCCTATATAAATTGCGAACAACCTCTGGAAAACGATTCCTGTGGATCGTGTGCCTCCTGTTCAAAAAATGATAAAATAATTCATCCCGATGTTCATTTTGTATACCCAGTAAGTAGCACTAAAAATATTACTGGCAAGGATGTGATTAGCACAAATTTTCTGAAAGAATGGAGAGATTTTTTGCTTAACAATCCTTACGGAAACGTAAACCAATGGACAATGGCGTTTGGTGGGGAAAATAAACAGGTAAACATATCCAAAGAAGAAAGCCGACAGATAATAAAACGCTTATCATTAAAAGCATTCGAAGGTAAATATAAAGTGATGATCATTTGGTTGCCTGAATACATGAACGGAGCATCCGCTAATGCTATCCTCAAAATTTTAGAAGAACCACCAGAGCGAACTATTTTTTTATTAGTATGTAATGATGATGAACAGCTTTTGACAACTATCCTCTCTCGTACTCAAATTGTGAAAATAAGACAGTTTGATGACAATGAAATGATGCAACTACTTATCGAACAACTTGAAGTAGATGCAACAAAAGCAGAGCGATTAGCACATCTGGCGGATGGTGATCTTGATGAAGCAATGATTTTGATAGAGGGATCGGAAGAGGATAATCATGATTTATTTAGATCTTGGATGAGACTTTGCTTCACTCACGATTTTACTAATATGGTTGAAATGGCAGAGACATTTCATAAATCAGGAAAAGTAGTGCAACGTAGTTTACTACAATATGGGTTGAGCATGATGCGTGAAAGTTTACTAGCTACTGCAGGTGCAACTGAAATGCATCGCATTCAGGGAGAGGAGGAGAAATTTATTGAAAATTTTAGTAAAGTAATGACATTTGAAAAAGTTGAAAACTTTAATAATCTGATCAATGATGCCTTGTATCATTTGGAACGAAATGCTAATGCTAAGATCACTTTTATGAATTTATCATTACAAATTGCTCGATTTATTAAATAATAGTTTACTGAAATATGAAAATTAAAATAGGTACTCGTGGGAGTAAATTAGCATTGTGGCAAGCACATTACATTAGTGACTTGCTAAAAAAAGGAGGTGCAGAAACCGAAATCATCACTATAGAGACTATTGGTGATAAAATTTTGGATGTTTCTATTGCTAAAATTGGAAGTAAAGGAGTGTTTACCGAAGAAATAGAAGAACAATTAGCAAAAGGTAATATTGACATTGCCGTACATAGTGCAAAAGACATGCAATCGATATTACCCAATGACTTTGAATTAATTGCCTTTACAAAACGAGAGGCAACTAACGACATCATTTTGAGTCATAATAAAAATATATCTCTAAAAGACAATATTGTTTTAGGAACATCTTCTACACGCAGAATTGCCTTTTTGAAACATCTTTACCCTCATATAAAAACTGTACCTGTACGTGGTAATTTACAAACACGTATCCGAAAAATGAAAGAAGGCGCATGTGATGCTTTAATGTTAGCATTTGCAGGTGCTCATCGCATGGGCTATGATGATATGATCGTGCAAAAATTATCTACTGATGAGTTTATACCTGCCGTTGGTCAAGGCAGTGTAGCTATTGAATGTAGTACTTCATTGGATCAAGATAAAAAAGAATTGGTTAGAAATACAACTAATAACACCACTGCTGAAATTCAACTTTTAGCTGAAAGGGCTTATTTAAGACAATTGGAAGGTGGGTGTAGCATACCTGTTTTTGCTTTAGCTAAAGTGGAAAATAACGAAGTAAATATTACTGGTGGTATAATATCACTTAATGGACAGGAAGTTGTAAAGCACTCGGCTTCAAGTATCACTGATAACCCTGTAAAAGCTGGTGAAAAATTGGCTGAACTGGTTTTGAATAGTGGAGGTGATAAAATTTTAAAAGAAATAAAAGAAAAAATAAATTAATAAACACATGCGAAAAATAAGTAACAGCATACTTGGAGCTTTCATAGCCGTTTTTTTAATGGCTGCTTCGTGCAAAAATTCTGAAAAAGATTCCCTTATCACTATCAAAACTCCTTATGGTGACATAAAGGCTATTCTTTATGATGAAACTCCTTTACATAAAGAAAACTTTATAAAATTAGCCAAAGAAGGATTTTATGATAGTCTTCTTTTTCATCGTGTTATTAAGGAATTCATGATTCAAACTGGAGATCCTAATTCAAAAAATGCCGCTTCTGGCATTCCTCTAGGGTCAGGAGGTCCAGGCTATCAAATACCTGCTGAGTTTCAAAAACATTTAATCCATGAAAAGGGAGCTTTATCTGCAGCCAGAACAAATAACCCTGAGAAAAAATCAAGTGGTAGTCAATTTTATATTGTCCAAGGAAAAGTGTGGACTGAAAATGAACTTACATTAGACATGAACAAATTAGGAATGGCAGCACAACAAATGATGAGCGATCCTCAGTATGATTCAGTAAAACAAATGCTTATTTCAATTTATGAACAAAATGGTCCCGAAGCATATGGTAATAAATTGATTGAAATGAAAGAATTTATATGCGATGCAATGAATACTCAGGTAAACAAAGATTTCCCTAAAGAACGAATGGAGGTATATACCACTATTGGAGGATCTCCTCATTTGGATGACGAGTATACTGTGTTTGGTAAAGTAATTGAAGGTCTAAATGTTATTGATAGTATTGCTGCTCAACCTACTGCTCGTGGTGACCGTCCTTTAGAAAATATTATGATGATAGTTACTGTTGAAGAAATGAAACGTAAAAAAATCACTAAAGAATACGGTTACGAATACCCAGTAGCTACAGAAAAATAAATGAAAATACTCATTACTGGAGCTAATGGCCTGTTGGGCCAAAAATTGGCCAAGCTTTATGCCATAAAGCCCCAATACGAAGTATTGGCAACAGGCCGAGGAGAATGTCGTTATCCAATTAATGGAAATCATATTCATTATGCATCCATGGACATTACAAAAAATGAAGAGGTTGACACAACTATTGCCTCTTTTAATCCTGATGTAATTATCCATACAGCAGCCATGACTAATGTGGATGAATGTGAAACTGACAAAGAGGGGTGTTGGCTGATGAATGTAACCGCAGTGGAATACTTGCTACATGCTGCCGAAAAATGTAATAGTTTTTTTTTACACGTTTCTACTGATTTTATTTTCGATGGGGTTAAAGGTCCATTAACCGAAGATGAAATTCCCAACCCTGTTAACTACTATGGTGAAAGCAAACTCGAATCTGAAAAGTTAGTAATGAAAAGCTCTACAAAATGGGCAATTGCACGAACTGTATTAGTTTATGGAATTACTCACAATATGAGCCGATCAAATATTATTTTATGGGTGAAAAATAGTTTAGAGAAAGGAGATAATATTCGTGTGGTTAATGACCAATGGCGAACTCCTACCCTTGCTGAAGATTTAGCCATGGGCTGCTTTCTTGTTGCAGCAAAAAAAGCAGAAGGGGTTTATAATATTTCAGGTAAAGATTTTCTTACTCCCTACGAAATGGCTATGATGACAGCAAATTATTTTAATTTGGATAAATCGTTAATTGAAAAAACAGATGGCTCACAATTTCAACAGGTAGCTAAACGTCCTTCGAAAACAGGTTTTATTATTGATAAAGCGAAAGCATTATTAGGGTATGAACCACACTCATTTGAGGAAGGGATTTCTATACTTGCTAAACAGATAAATTAACCTCCAAATTACCAAAATTAATTAATCCATTTATCATAAAAAAGCCATTTCGCTATAGGCGAAATGGCTTACAACAATTGTAGTGGTTGTTAAATATTATTTGAACCCAGATTATGCAATAGAATTCGTGATGAAGTCATAAAGCACAAAGAAATAGGTGGTTATGCAAAGAAGCATAGCACCGCTATGGTGATGCGCATAATCAAAGCGAAGCGTCTATTTCACAGTGATTTATGGATGTAATACCTGCCTGGCGGGCAAGGCAGGGATTCTCTATTGCATAATCTGGGTTGAACTTACCTTAGCTGAAAAGTATTCCCTGTTCATCCTAGCAATATGTTCTAGGCTTATTTCTTTTGGACATACGGCAGAACATGAACCCGTATTAGAACAAGCACCAAACCCTTCGATATCCATTTGAGCTACCATATTTTCAACCCTTTTTTGTTTTTCCACGCCACCTTGCGGTAAAAGTGCTAATTGCGACACTTTAGCAGCAGTAAACAACATGGCAGAAGCATTTTTACAGGCAGCAACACAAGCGCCACAGCCAATGCATGCCGCAGCATCCATTGCTTCATCGGCTACAATTTTAGGAATAGGAATTTCATTTGCATCTGGGACACCTCCTGTGCTTACAGAAACATACCCTCCAGCCTGAATGATACGATCAAATGAACTTCTGTCTACCATCAAGTCTTTTTGAACAGGAAATGAAGCGGCTCTCCAGGGTTCAACTACTATTGTGTCGCCATCATTAAAACTTCGCATATGAAGTTGGCAAGTAGTCACAGCATCTTTAGGCCCATGCGGTTTGCCATTAATGTACATGCTACACGTACCACAAATTCCTTCTCGGCAATCGTGATCAAAG
>JAOULS010000200.1 GCA_029881895.1 Cyclobacteriaceae bacterium
CTGGAGAGTTGTTAGGTGTGCCAAATCCAATATGCCCAGGCGATTCAAGTTTGTTTGCTATTGATATGTATTCAGGTATTCAATGGCAGGAGTCACTCGAAGGAGATGTATGGACTGATATAACTGGAGAAACGAGCAATCAGCTAATGGTAGTGCCTGAAACAGAAATGTACTATAGATCTATTGTTACAGATAGTGTTTGTGTAGACATTTCTCCAATCGCTTTGATTGAAATTTTTGAAATCACTAATATAGAAGCAGGAGATGATCGAACGCTTAGGGAAGGGTATAGCATCCAATTACAAGCTACTGATGGCACTGATTTTACATGGTCTCCAGTTACAGGACTTAATGATCCTTCAATTTCTAACCCTATTACTTCCGCTACAGAAAGTACAATGTATTACGTTACAGGGACAACCCTAGAGGGGTGCTCCGATACAGATTCTTTGTTAGTAACTGTTACTCCAAAACTTGGCATTCCCAATACATTTACGCCTAATGGAGATGGTGTAAATGACACATGGATAATAGATAGTATTGATAAATACCCGAATGCTCAAGTGGATATCTATAACAGGTGGGGGATGCAAATATTTAAATCGTTGGCGTATTCTCAGCCATGGGATGGTCGATTTAATAGACAGGAACTAGGAGAAAGCACATTTTATTATGTGATTGATTTGAAAGATGGGTTCCCTCAATTAAAAGGAGCCATCACTATAATTAGATGATTTTATAGGGATGGACAAAATAATAAAATTACTTACGATTACTTCTATCCTGATGGTTAGTGTAAGCTATGGTCAGCAACGACCCCAGTACACGCAATATATGGTAAATAGTTTTTTGTTGAATCCAGCTGTAGCAGGTATTAATGACAATCAAGTAATAAAAGCAGGATATAGAACACAATGGGTAGGGTTTGAAGGTGCTCCAAGAACTTTTTTTGTGAGTGGTCATGTACCAATAAATAAAATTGATGAAGATTTTGCTCGTAGGTTTCGAAAAAAATTAAACCATCATGGTGTAGGTGGGTATATTTTTAGTGATGTTACTGGTCCTACGAGTAGGTCAGGTGCTTACTTGTCATATGCGTTTCATCTTTCATTAACTAAAAAAGTAAAGGCTTCTATGGGGACATTCGTAGGAGTGTTGCAAAATAAAATCGACATGGATAATGTGATTACAGCTGACCCAGATAATGTTATACTTTCAGGTTTACAAACAAAATTTATGCCTGACGTGAGTTTAGGAACATGGATTTATTCTGATAATGTGTTTTTTGGTTTTGTAGTTAGTCAGTTATTTCAAAATAATTTTTTTATTACTGAACAATCTGGTTTTACTTCTTATAGTAAATTGCAAAATCATTATTTTGTTCATACAGGGTATAATATTAGAGTAAACAAGGACTGGTATGTAGTTCCTTCTGTATTGTACAAGTTTGTAACGCCAATATATTCACATTTTGATGTGAATGTGAAACTGAAATATAAACAAATAGCATGGATAGGAGCATCATATAGACAAGATGATGCTGTAGCTGCTTTAATTGGTTTTATGGATAGCAAAACAGGACTCAATATTAGTTACTCCTATGATATAACGACTTCAAAAATTAGATATCATAGTTCAGGAAGCCATGAAATAATTATTGGTCTAAATATACCTAGTAAAGGAAAAGTGTTATGTCCAGATGATTTTTGGTAATGATAGATTTATTTTCCTTTGTCTCATTATTATTTTTCCAATAGCTCTATCTTAGTGAGTAGCTCTTCCCATTTTGTATTTGCTTGTTCCAAAGCTGTAGTCACCTGCTTATATTCTGTATTAACTGAGGAGTAAGATACTTCATTTTCATAGATTACTGGCTGTGCAAGCTGTAGTTCTAAATCTTTTTCCTTCTTTTCTAATGTTTCAATTTCATTTTCAATATTTTCGATTTTCTGCTTTATACTTTTTATCTCTTTTTCGTTAGAAGCATTGTGTCGTGGTTTGGTGTTTTCTTGTTTCGTTTTTTCTGTCTCAACTTCTTTTTTAGTAGAGGCAGAGGTAGGTTGTTGTTGGCTTACCCAGTAGTTGTATTCTTCATACGTTCCTGGGTATTCTTTTATTTGCTCATCTTCGATGTACCAAATTTTATTAGCTACTTTATTCACAAAATAGCGGTTGTGAGATACGACTACAAAAGAACCTTGGTATTGCTGTAAAGCTTGAATTAGAATGTTCTCTGAAATAAAATCAAGGTGGTTAGTAGGTTCATCAAGCATAAGAAAGTTGGCCTCTGACAATAATGTTTTTGCTAGTGCTACTCTTGATTTTTCTCCACCTGAAAGTACTTTTATTTTTTTAAAGACATCATCTCCTGAAAACAAAAAGCAACCTAGCACCTGCCTTAACTCAAGCTCGGTTTTTTTGCTGCCTGCTTGTTTCAATTCTTCTAATATTTCATTTTCGACATGTAATGACTCTAACTGGTGCTGTGCGTAAAAACCAGTATTTACATTGTAGCCAGGTTCTCTTATCCCTTCTATTTGCTCGTCACCTGCAATAATGCGTAGTAGGGTGGATTTCCCCTTTCCATTGGCACCAATCAATGCAATTTTATCACCACGTTCAATTGCTGCAGTTGTGTTTTTTAATATTTGTAATTCTCCGTAGGATTTAGATATATCTTTTAAACTTACAATAAACCGACCTGATTTCTGCTGAAATGTAAAACGAAAATTGATAGCGGCTGTTTCTTCTACTACATCTTCGACCTTGTCCATTCGCTCAAGTGATTTCACTCTCGATTGCACCTGTCTTGCTTTGGTGGCTTTTGCTTTAAATCGTTCAATAAAACGCTCGGTTTGTTTAATTTGTTGCTGTTGATTTTCAAAAGCATTTTTTTGAAGTTCCGAACGAAGCGCTTTCTCTTCTAAATAAAAGGAATAATTACCCTCATAGGCAATTAGTTGTGAATTGGTTACTTCTACTATTTTACTAACGGTGTTGTTTAGAAATTCTCGATCGTGAGAGACGACAATAACAGATCCTTCATAGGATCTTAAATAACTTTCAATCCACTCTATCGAAGGTAAATCCAAGTGGTTGGTAGGCTCATCGAGCATCAGCAACGAAGGCTTTTCTAATAGTAATTTTGCTAACATTACGCGCATTCTCCAACCTCCAGAAAACTCACAAAGTGGTCTGGTGAGATCTCGCGTTTTAAAACCAATCCCTTCCAATATCTCCTCAGCTTTGGCCTGCATGGTGTAGCCATCTAGTGCTTCGAATCGTTCTTGTGCTTTGGTTAATTTATCTACCAAACTATCATTATAGTCTGTTTCCATTTTCTTTAAAATGGAATCAATTTGTCGTTGTAGTGCTACGGCTTCTTTAAAAGCCTCCATCGCTACTACAAGTATGCTGTCATCACTTTGGTACGAAAGCAAATCTTGATTTAAAAAACCAATGGTACATTCCTTGCTTTTACTTATAGTTCCCGCATCGGGCAAGTATTCTTCATCAATTAGTCGGAGCAAAGTCGATTTCCCTTTTCCGTTGAGACCGATAAGCCCAATTTTGTCTTTTGGCTTAATATGTAAAGAGGCCTCTTCGAATAATGCGCGCCCTCCAATAAAGTAAGATAAATTTTGAATAGATAACATTCTGCAAAGGTAGAAGAAGCAATGGCTTTATGAAAATAAGTTATAAAGAAAACTTTGATATGATGTAGGAAGTACAGAATTATCGAATAGTGAGATGAATTCATTTTGAAATCAAAATAGATAAGTTAAAACCATACATCTTTTTCCTATTCAGGTATTTTTTTCCAATGTTTGTACTATAAATCTATAACAAACGGATATGCGCCATTTACTACTTACACTAGGACTATTATTTTCATTTTTGACATATTCTCAACAAGCAGAATTAATTCAATTTGAAGAAACAATCCATGATTTTGGGACTGTAAAAGAAGAGGATGGTGCCATTGTTTATGAATTTAAGTTTATCAATAATAGCATTGACTCTATTAAAATATTACATGTAAAAGCGTCATGTGGTTGCACTACGCCAGGCTGGTCTAGAGAAGCGATTGCACCTGGGGCATCAGGATATATAAAGGCACAATACAATACACGGAATCGTCCAGGTGTATTCAATAAATCACTTACTGTAACGACTAATATTTCTAATAATACTGTAAAGAGGCTGTACATTAAGGGAAATGTAGTGCCACGCCCCAAGACCATCGAAGAAGAATTGCCTGCGTTATTGGGTGCCATACGCTTGAAGTCGGGTTCTTTAAATATGGGCAGAGTCTATACCAGTGAACAAAAAACAGTTAAAAGCTATGAGGTGTACAATGCTTCTGATTCTGTTATATCATTTGGTGAAAAAGTAGAAAAACCAACGTATTTAGAAGTGAGTTTTGAGCCAGCTCGTTTAGCTCCAAAAGCCAAAGGTAAAATTACAATTACATACGATGGAAAAACAAGGAACGATTTTGGATTTGTTTCGGATAACATTGTTTTCTATACAGACGAGAGCGATGAATTTAAACGAAAATCACTGACGGTATATGCTACTCTACAAGAATATTTTGCGCCTTTATCTAAGGAGGAATATGCTAACGCTCCTAAATTAGTGTTGGAAGAAGTTATGTATGACTTCGGTAAAATTAAACAAGGGGAAAAAGTATCTCATGAATATGTGTTGAAAAATGCTGGTAAAACAGACTTAAATATTCGTGCAGCTAAATCTACTTGTACTTGCGCTACAGCGAAGTTGAAAAATGATACGATTAAGCCAGGAGAGAGTGTGACATTAGAAGTTACGTTCGATTCTGATCAAAGGAGAGGAAACCAACAAAAATCAATCACTATTTTTAGCAATGATCCACGTAACTCAATGCAGCGGGTTACTATTAAAGGGCTAGTGGGAATAAACTAGGACAAACCTATTTCCTCAAATTAATGAAGAGGAAATAGGTTTGTGTTCTAATTTATACACCAATTTCAGAGGTTAAGAAAAATTTCCCATCTACTTCGATAATCGTGAAATCAATTAACGATTCTATTTCTGTTTCAATCGGGATAAATACTTCATATAACATGATAGGTTCGTATTCTCCACCTTTATATTCTATATATTCCATATCGGCCAAAGTAGCTTTACTGAGGTCTATATTTCTAGAATCATAGTAATGAAGTAAGTTGTTAAAATATTCTTTTTCTTCATGGAGGCTAAACCCATATTCATGAAGAAACTCTTTTCTAATGGTTTCATCCTCTATTCTTTTCGATTGAGTCAATTCCATCTCTTCCGTCATAATATGAGCGTAATAACTCTCGTAATCACGATTTTGAAGTGATAGTATAACTGAATTTGCCAGCTCTTCAATTGTATTAAAACCAGTTATGGTTACAGGGTTTGTGTTAGCCGTCACTTCAGTCTCAGAAGAGACTTCTTTTGTTTCAGTTTTAGAAGAATTGCTTGTACAGCTAAGTAATATAGTGGTTAATATCAGTACTAAAATAGCTGTTGTTTTTTGTGTTTTCATAAGTTTTTTTTAGGTTGAATAAACCTCTAAGGTATAAGATTCAATAGAATATAAAAAGGATTATAGTTTAAGGTGGTAGTTATGCAAGATGAAATTATTCCTCTATTAGTAGAATAAGGCATAATGTGATAAATCATTAGTGTTGTAAGTTGTTGAAAATCAATGCCTACCTTTTGTATATTAAGCCAAATATGGAATTGAATTCATT
>JAOULS010000201.1 GCA_029881895.1 Cyclobacteriaceae bacterium
CTTTAGCTAACCTCGTTAATAAAGCTCTAACTTCTTTATAATTTTTCAATCTTAAGCGTGCTTCAGAGTTAAGATCACCTACTTTGATGGTGTATGAAGTGTCGGGCATAGCTCTAAACATATCTTCATCGGTTTCGTCATCACCAATGGCCATGGAAAAACCATCCCAAAAATCTTCAATCAACTTAGCTACAGCCTTCCCTTTGCTTACCTCCACACTCTTAATTTCCACTACTTTATTCCCTTCCAATACCTGAAGATTCATGTTTACAGAAAGATATTTTAAGTGGCTAATGATTTCACGAGCGCGCAGTTCTCCCAATCCTGAATCTACTTTACGATAGTGCCATGCAAGAGAATAATCCTTCTCTTCTACCGAAGATTTAGGTGTGCGGTCTACATATTCTTCGAGAATAGGACGAATATGTTGTTTCCAAGAATTGTTAAGGTTTACCATCATTTCCCATTCCTTGTTTTTTCCTCGGTACCAAACTCCGTGTTCAGCCACAAACTCAACATCATGATGCCCTAGCCATTCCTGAAGTGTATTTCGGTCTCTTCCACTAATAATAATAAGTCGTGTTTTTGATTGTTCAGCTATTGTTTTTATAATGCTATGAAGTGCAGCATCTGGGCGAGCCTCTTCTGGGCTATTAGCAAAAGGTACAAGTGTACCATCGTAGTCTAAGAATAGAACGGGGCTTCTACTGTTAGAATATTCATCTGCAATTTTATCATACCCTTTTTTTAACAATAAATTAGTTGCCATTTCTCCCTTTCCGTTTTGTATTGCATATAACCTGTCGAAAAATATTTTCACCCAATGATGAATGTCATACTTGCGAATGGTATCTTGCATAATACGCATGTGTTTTTCCTGCTGATCTTCTGGCATGTTAAGGGCAGCAAAAATGGCATCACGCACCTGATGTTTATCATTAGGATTTACTATTAACGCCTCTGAAAGCTCTTTAGAAGCACCCGCCATTTCGCTTAATATCAAAACTCCTTTTTTATCAGTCTTACTCGCTACATATTCTTTGCACACCAAGTTCATCCCATCTCGCATGGGGGTTACTAAAGCAACATCGGCTATTCGATA
The DNA here is from genome assembly GCA_029881895.1 of Cyclobacteriaceae bacterium. Taxonomy (GTDB): domain Bacteria; phylum Bacteroidota; class Bacteroidia; order Cytophagales; family Cyclobacteriaceae; genus JAOUKH01. The sequence goes on from JAOULS010000201.1 coordinate 1,103, forward strand.
AAATGCTGACAATTCTTCTAGTGAAAAAGATCGGTAAAAATAATGAATTGGCATCCATCCTTTAGTGCCATATTTTCCATTTATTCTTCCTACCAACAAGTCTACCTCTTCTTTCAGGTCTTTGTATTTTTCCACCGTATCACGAGAAGGAACGACAATCATCATAAGCGACACTTTTCCCACCCATTCCGGGTATTTCTCAAAAAACAAATCAAATATTTGCAGTCTGGCAGGAATGCCTTTCGAATAATCAAGTCGATCGATCGAAAGCATTATTTTCTGATCACCAATAGATTTCCGATGCTCTTCTTGTATTAATTTAGTTTCGGGCGATAACGAAGAAGATTCATATTTATCATAATCAATACTGATAGGAAATGAATCAATCACTACCTTTCGATTATCAATTTCAATTTCGCCATGCATGTTGCTCACAAAGCAAATGCGACTGGCAGCACTTAAAAAGTGGCGCATATCGTCATGGGTATGAAAGCCGACTAAATCGGCACCCAACACGCCCTCGATTAACTGTTTTCGCCATGGCAACAACCTAAACACCTCGTACGAAGGAAAAGGGATATGCAAAAAGAAACCAATGCCTATGTCTGGTAATTGCTGCCTTATCAAAAGAGGTAGTAACATTAATTGATAGTCATGAATCCATATCGTGTCGTCTGGTTGTGCAACGGCTAAAAGTGCCTCACAAAACTTTTGATTCACCTTCTCATAACTCTGCCAATACGATTTTCTATACAACGCATATTGCGTGAAATAGTGAAAAGTTGGCCAAAGCGTTTCATTGCTAAACCCTTCATAATACAGTTTTATTTCTTCCTCAGAGAGAAAAACGGGGAGCATATTTTCTTTCCGTAAGCCTTCTGTTAAAAGCGCTTGTTCGTCATTATTTTCGGAAAACAATCCTGGCCATCCTATCCATAGATTATCACCTTTTTTATAAATTGATCCCAAACCCGTTGCAAGGCCTCCTTCACTTGGGGTAAATGTTATCGCCCCTTCTTTGTTTTTTGCTGCTTTTACTGGTAATCGGTTAGAAATAATTATTGTTCTGCCCATAATAACTAATTAACACAATATACGAGACTTGTTCAAGGCAATCGTCTATTATATTATAAAAAGCGCTTAAAATTTAGTGCAAAAATAGTCCAAACGGTGTAGATAAGTGCTTCCATTTTTTATTTTCATTATCAAGGTGTATAATCTAATATAAACACTTCAACTTATTGACATTACATTAATAATACTCCAAATCAAACGCACTTATAGTATCTTAATTGAGTCCGTTTTACCTCTAAAAACTGGGTTATGCAACGATTACTGATGTTGTAGCCCGTTAATGATCCTTTCTTTAGATCTAAGAAGTATTTTTATGCTAGTGGCTAAGTAAAATTTAGTTCCCTGATAGATTATTTCACCATATTCAGTTTGGTTTTCTCGAAAAACAACAACAGTTAATTTATTCATATCATTAAAACCAGTTGTAAAGTTACCTGATAACGTAAAAGTCATTCTTTTAAAAAAAGTGTATTCAAATCCTATTCCACCGTTTATCAGAATACTAGTTTTGAGTGGTCTATAAGCATTGACAATAGAAATAGTATCTACTGGAACTAGATTAATTGGTGGTAAGTTTCCTTCATATTCAATGTCATAGATAGTATAATAGGGATTAGTATTTATAGTATGGTTTGAGATTGTAACACCTAAATAAGGCACAATATTTAACTTTTCAATTCCAGAGTTTATCTTATATTTTATATTTAATGGGATGTCTAGAAAGCCTTCTCCTAGAGAAATATTTGAACTGCCTCTTTTTAAGTCGGTAAAATTCAAAAAATATCTATTCATTGCATTATGATATTGAGCTCCCGATTCTAAAATCAGATTATTACGAAATTCACAACCAACTAATACACCAATAATAAAATCATTATCCCAAAAAATATTTCCTACATCTTCGTTTCCTGTAATGTGAGGATTGCTATTAGCATACGAATTCCAAACTACGCCAACATTCGAACTATAATATATATTGTTTTGAGAATACGAGTTTGTTAAAAAGAAAACTAATACGCATATTATTCCGAAGGGCTTGTTCATAATAATTTAAGCTATAATTAGTAATTGATTTGTTATAAAATAAACGCTATGAGCTAATTTTTATTGCTAAAAGCACATTTATTCTATTCAATTTAAATTATTACGATTACCGATAGCTATCGGTATAAAAATAATAACTTATGGCGAAACTCGCCAGATAACCACAACCTTTCTTAAACCACAAAACCCCATGCAGATATAGGCGTTGTTGGCGGTCCGTTATTCTATAATTAACCTAAAATGTTTCCCTAGCCCTGCTTCCACAATTTTTCTGAAAGTTGATAGTTCCACATCAGTTCTATTGTTCTCAAGTCTAGAAATGTAAAATCTGCTCGTCCCACTTCGTTCAGCAAGTTGAGACTGAGTCAACCCTGCTTTTTCCCTAGCCTTTCGAATTAAACTACCAAATTTCATGGTTTCAACCGATTCGCTCAATTTGAACAATTCGTCAGGACTTAATTCATACGGATGAACTTCTTCTTTTCCATCCTCTGATAAAAGGTTCACCGTTATATTGCTCCAAGAAAGGGTATTATTGCGAAGTTCTACTTTTTTAAATTCATTAATTTTGAGTAGTGGGTATTCAATATCGGTTTCGGATATGTTCCATGAATTGAAAATCTTTTCAAAGTCCAACATTCTATTTTCACCATTGTTAAACATGCAATAGATCATGAAGCCTTCAACTTTTTGAAGTTTAATAATACGAGGAACTATCGGTTTCTTTCTCATAACCTTGGATTTAAACGTTTAAAATTGGTCATCAAAAATTCTTTCTTATCTATCGCCCATTCAATCACTTTCTTTCTTTGAGCTTTTGGTAGTTGACCAGCATATGATTCAAGTGTTTTAATTACAATCAACTCTTCATACTCAGCATAAATAGCATGAAAATGAGGTGGTGGATGTTCACGTGAATAAACATCAATTTTAACTGAATCTATAATTTTGATTGTAGGTATTGTTATCTAATTCGATAACAAAATTACAAAATTATTTTGAATACGACAAATTTCGTTTGAAATGTATACTGACTAACGTAAAATTAGTCTCTGGTTATCAATTAGTTACAAGCTGTGTTTTTTAGGTCAAATTTAGTAGAACTCATATCAGTTTCCATTTTACGTTAGCTTCTGAAATCAATTTGGAAAGGAGGAAATTGATATTTTTCTATCCTCAATTTCAGCCCCGAATCTCCCCAATGTCTAGTCCTGAAATACGGCTACAGGTTAAAAGTTAAATTAAGCTACATTATTGAACACCATATTCGGGGTTTTGTATCCTAAAGATAGGTGTAATCTTTTATAGTTATAAATATCAATTGCACTTTTTGTTGCGACCTTTGCATTGGATGTATTAGCAAAGCATTGGTCTAAATAAAACTCATCTTTTAAGATGCCATTTACTCGTTCAGCGACTGCATTTTCATAACAGTGATTTTCTTCGGTCATACTAATTTTTATTTTTCTTTTTAAGAGTTCATTTACATATTGTTTACTGCAATATTGAATTCCTCGGTCAGAATGATGTATTAACCCGATCGCTGGACGGGCTTTTGCCAGAGCTTTTTTGAGGGCCCGCATGCAGCCCGTCAGCTCTAGTGAATCACTGATGTCATAGCCTACTATTTTCCTTGAATACAAATCGGTAATCAAAGCTAAATAACAGAAGCCTTTGACTGTTCTGATGTAGGTAATATCCGAGACCCATACTTGGTTAGGAACTGTTACTTCCTTCTCTTTAATCAGGTTACTGTACTTATGGAAATGGTGATATGAATTAGTAGTTTTGAAAGAGGCTTTTTTACGCTTCACTAACATATCATTTGCTCTTAATACATCAAATAATCGGTCTCTTCCTACTTTAATCCCTGATTTATGAAATGCGCCCCGAAGCTCTTCATAAAGCTTTCGTGTGCCTACACGAGACTGTATAGTACGTTCTGTTTTGACTAGTTCGACTACTTTTCTTTCTACTAATTTGCGATCCAGATAGCGTACTTTACATTTGTAATAAGCATCGCGATGTACATGCATACAATTGCAGACCTTTTCGGTACTTGCCAGTTGCGTTTTTCTTGATTCTTCTACTGCTATCATTAGTGTTCGATGTTTAAGTTTTTTTTTAATTCATCGACATTCTTATAGCCTAGATTTTCGGCAGCTACTTTCAGATAAGAATCAACAATAAGTTTATCCAAGTCCTTATTCAACAACAGTGTCTTGAGTTGTTCTACTTCTTTTTGCAATGCCTTTATTCGGCCAATTTCATCTTTAGTTTCCACAGTTATTCGAGTGTTCATTAGGTCTTTACGGTCGTACTTTTCGATCCACTTATTGAGGGTGGTTCGGTTGATTCCGTAGATTCTACCTAGTTCTGTTTTATTGTATTTACCAGTACTAAGTTCGGCTAAAACTTTGAGTTTATAACCCTCGCTGTACCTGCGATTAATTCCGTCATTTTTATACATTTTTGCTACGTGATGTGTAGCCATCATTCAGGACGACTCATAATGATCGCTAACG
>JAOULS010000202.1 GCA_029881895.1 Cyclobacteriaceae bacterium
CGGTGGAGTAGCCGAATTTATTCATCCCGATCAGTTTGCACTCTACAAAGAAGAAGGTCTAAAAAGAGGAATAAAATACGTGGAGTCTGGCCCTTTAGTCCGTTCAAGCTATCATGCTGAAAAGCATGTGAATGTCCCTATTTAAAACTACATTTTTGCATCTATACTTGAGGGTTGTGTAAAATTATTATGCATGCATACAATATTTTACTATATTGTATCACCTTCTAAAGAAAATCTGTATCTATGGAAAAGATTGAAACTGTGTTAACCAAAATGTTGGGGATTAACTATCCAATCATTATGGCGCCTATGTTTTTAGTGTCGAATAGTGCCATGCTTATTGCTGCGGCAAAAGCTGGTATTACGGGCACTGTTCCTGCGCTTAATTATCGTACTGATGCAGACTTCAGAAAAGCAATGGATGAAATTCGTGCGGCTACTGATGGTCCTTTCGGGGTAAACCTTATTGTCAACAAGTCGAATATTCGATTGAACGAACAGCTTAACACTTGTGTTGAATATGAAGTAGATTTCATCATTACTTCTTTGGGTAGCCCTCAAAAAGTAATTGAAGCATGCAAAAACATTAAAACTAAAGTGTTTTGTGATGTTACCGAAGAGACCTATGCCAAAAAAGTAGAACAATTGGGGGCAGATGCTGTCATCGCTGTCAATTCGGAAGCTGGGGGACATGCTGGTAAAATTTCCTTTAAGGACTTAATTCCTTTAATTAAAAATAGTGTGAATATTCCTGTAATTTCAGCTGGTGGCGTTGGCAATGGAGAAGGACTAAAAGAAAAATTAGATTTAGGTGCTTGTGGAATTTCAATGGGCAGCCCATTTATAGCAACTGAAGAGTCGGGCGTGTCACAAGAATACAAACAAGCGATAATAAATTTTGGAGCTGATGACATTGTAATGACAACAAAATTATCGGGTTCTCCATGTACAATTATAAACACTCCTTACGTCCAAGAAATTGGCACACAACAAAACTGGCTAGAGTCCATTCTAAACAAGCATAAAAAGTTAAAAAAGTATGCTAAAATGCTCACCTTCTACAAAGGAATGAAATCACTAGAAAAAGCAGCATTTGGAGCTACTTACAAAACATTGTGGTGTGCTGGTCCATCCATTGAGCATGTAAAAACCATTGAGCCTATAAAAAATGTAGTGGAAAATATTATAAAAGAATACATCGAAATCACTTCTTAGAAGTGAGCTATCTACTACTGTATTCTTTTACTGTTTGAATAAAACATTTCACCTTTTCAGGGTCAACATCTGGATATACTCCATGTCCTAAATTAGCAATATGACTCCCCCCTTCAAACTCGTCTAACATACTTTTGGTAGCTTTTTCTATTTCTTGAAACGAACCGTATAACGCACATGGATCTAAATTTCCTTGAAGCGTTTTAGCTCCTCCAATACGATCTCTAGATTCTGCCACTTTCATATTCCAGTCCAAGCCAATCGTGTCACAGTTTAACTTTCCTAAGGATTCAAGAGCAAAAAAAGCTCCTTTAGCAAATACGGTAACGGGCACTTCTTCAATGGCATCACAAATCTGTCGAATATATTTTAATGAAAATTCCTCGTATTGCAATGGAGGCAAAACTCCCGCCCAGGAATCGAATATTTGTATTAAATCAGCACCCGCAGCTATCTGTGATTTCACATAGTAAATGATGCTATCTGTTATTTTTTGCAATAATTTATGAGCTACCTCAGGCTGAGTGTAGAGCATATGCCTTGCTTTTGAGAATGTTTTACTTCCTGAACCCTCTACCATGTACGACATCAATGTCCAGGGCGCTCCTGTAAACCCTATTAACGGCACTCTGCCTGCCAATTCTTTTTTGGTGATTTTTATCGCTTCTGTAACATAGCTTAAATCTTCTGGATTAGCCACTTTCAATTGGTCCACATCAGCAGCTGTATGAATGGTTTTTGGGAAAAATGGTCCTTTCTTTTCTACCATTTCATAAGGCAAGCCCATTGCTTCAGGAATAACCAATATGTCAGAAAATATTATTGCGGCATCTACACCTAAAATATCTACAGGCTGAATGGTCACTTCGGCAGCTAACTCAGGTGTTTTCACTAACTCAATAAACCCACTTAAACTGCTTCGAACAGCACGATATTCAGGTAATATTCTTCCCGCTTGTCGCATCAGCCATACAGGTGTTCTTTCTGTCTTTTCCCCTCGAGCGGCTTTTAGTAATAAGTCATTTTGTAAGTTCATGGCGCAAAGATAATTTTATTCACACATGAAAGCACAATAAATTCAAACATTTGATGGAGTTGTTATAAATTGCATTATAAATAAAAAAGAAATGGCCTACTTGTTTGATGATTTCAAAGGTTGGAAGACCTATTGTGAGGATAATAATTGTAAATTATTTGAACCAGTAATAACGTACGAAGTAGAACAAAAAGGAAAAACCGAAGAAGAGGTATGGGCTGGTTTATCCAATGCCTATACCGTGATGAAAGAAGCCATTTCTACGGGACTCAAAGAAGACATGACGTCCCGTTCGGGGATGGTAAACAATAGTGCTAAAAAAATTTTAAAAAACAATAAACCAGTATTGTCTACTGAATTTCAACTATTAGTGGCACGTTCAATAGCTGCAAAGGAAGTGAATTCATGCATGGGTCGTGTTGTCGCAGCCCCTACCGCTGGAGCTTCTGGGATCTTGCCGGGTACAATGCTCACCTTACAAGAGATTCACCAACTAGAAGATCAAACTATTTTAGAAGGGTTACTAATAGGTGCAGGAATTGCACTTATTATCGAAAAAAAATCTTCGTTGGCTGGAGCCGTTGGAGGATGTCAAGCTGAAACAGGGAGTGCTGCTGCTATGGCATCAGGTGCTATAGTCTATTCACTAAATGGCTCTATAGACCAAGTTTTTAATGCCGTAGCCATTACCATTCAATGTATGCTAGGATTGGTTTGCGACCCTGTTGCTGGGTTAGTAGAAGTGCCATGTATTGTTCGAAATGCTAGTGCAGCTGCTATCGCAAATTCTTCTGCTCAAATAGCACTATCAGATGTTAGTGCTGTTATCCCTGTTGACGAGTGTGTTGAAGCTATGGGAGAAGTAGGGCAAAGTATGGAGACGAGATATAAAGAAACGGCACTAGGAGGGTTAGCTATAACAAAAACTGGACAAGAAATTTCGAAAAGAGTACTCATCCAAGACATCGACCTTCTTCCTGACGAAGATGTTAATCCTTAAAAAGGAAGAACTTTTGTCCCTACTTCATATACGATGTAGGTAAATACAAATGACCAAAAAATAGCACTTACCAACATACTACTAAAGATCACTTTGTTAGGCGTTTTAAAAGAGACTAACACTAATGTTCCTGGAATAGGTGTAAAAACAACAGGGGTAAGAAATGCGACACCATATACGCCATACTTTTTCCAAACTTTCACAATCATTCGATTTCGTTTTGAAAAAGATTTTGTTGATCTAAAATAATTACTAAAAATTCTATCTCGAATAAAATCCCCTAGGTACGTGAACAACAATACTGCCGTCATCATCCCTACTACAGTAAGTATAATTGAAAGCCACATGGGAAAGGCAACTGAATAACTACCAATTGGCCCAGCTGCAAATTTGAGCATTGTTAATAGAACAATTGAAAATATTTGAAATGCAAGTTCTAGAAATTCCATTCATTAAGACACCACTGTATACGTGTAAAACAGATATATCACTAATAAAATTCCTCCCTCAAAACGACCAATTGTTCTTCCAGTAATCATCATTGGCAAAATAAGCAATGTGATTCCTAACATAGGAATCATATCATGATTTAATATTTCAAAACTTACTTTTATATCTGTAATCATACTGGTAACGCCTAAAATTGAAAGCACATTAAAAATGTTAGACCCCATCAAATTACCAAGTGCCAAATCTGTTTCTTTTTTTAGTGCAGCGACAATGGCCGTTACTAGTTCAGGTAAGCTTGTCCCCAATGCCAATACCGTAATACCTATTACACGTTCACTAACGCCTAAATCTACAGCCATATCCCGTGCTCCTCCAACAAACCATTCCGAACCATAATATAGCCCCAAAGCTCCTATTAAGAGAAATACAACATCTTTCCAAACATTACTCGTTACTGCATCTTCTAAACTTAAGTCTTCTTCAAGCTCGCGCATTGCTTTGGTCTCTTTTCTAGACCTGCGAATAATAAAGTAGGTATAAGCAAGTAAAAGAGAAAAGAAAATGATCCCTTCTATTCTATTAATATATCCTTCTTTAGCTACAAAGTATAATAGCAAAGCACTCCCCATCGCTACAGGCCAATCGATTTTCATACTATCTGATTGCACCTTAATGGGTTCAATTAAACAAGTGATGCCTAGCACTAGTGCTAAATTACAAATGTTTGATCCCACAACATTTCCCATAGCAAGATCGGGGCTACCTGCCAAAGCCGATTTCACACTAATTAAAAGCTCAGGAGCCGAGGTGCCAAATGCAACAATAGTTAGACCAACTACTAGTGGAGATATGTGCAAACGAAGCGCTATATTTGATGCTCCCCTTACTAGGAAATCACCTCCGAGAATAAGAACAAAAAGACCTACAATAAGTAGTATTACATTTAATAACATATATATAAAAATCTACAACTTTTGTCCATAACATAAATCCCCTGCATCGCCTAATCCAGGGACAATATAAGCGTTTTCATCTAACCTATCATCTACAGAACCTACCCAGACAGCATGTTCTATATCTAAATTTGCTTGAATATAACTAATTCCTTCAGGTGCAGCAATAGCTGCCACCACGTGTACACGCTTTGGTTTTCCGTTTTTTAATAGATTACGAATAGTACTCACTATTGATTTACCCGTAGCCAACATAGGATCTACCACTATTAATTCTACTCCAGATATATTACCAGAGGCCAAATATTCACTTGACACACTTATGTTTTTTTGTTCATTTTCAATCCTAAAAGCACCTACAAATCCACTATTCGCTTTATCGAACATTTTTAAAAACCCATTATAAAAAGGTAACCCAGCTCTTAATATTGTTACTAGAACGGGTTGTTTGGCAAGCAACATGGCTGACTTACTACCAAGTACTGTTTTAACTTCACTCTCTGAGTAGTCTAACTCTTTTGACAACTCGTACGCCATTACTTCGCCTAACCTTTCCAAATTTTGCCTGAAACGCAAGCTATCCTTCTGTACTTGTTCATCTCTAAGTTCAACTAAAAAATGATTCGCAATTGAATTATTTTTATCAAGTTCAAAAATCATAGATTACCAAATTGACAGACCATCCTAATTGATATATACTGAAAAAAATCACAGAATTACATCTGAAATGAAATATTTTTTTAAGATATACATTTTTATTTAAACTATTACTTTAACACTTAAAAAAATCATCAAACATGCCTTTTAATCAGGTATTTATAAGAGAATAACTTGCGATTTTCTTTTAATTCTTACCTGTATTCCTATCAACTATTAGAAAAGGGTATATTTATAAACATATCAGCCTTTCTTGTTTTTAATTATTAAGGCACATCCTAGTAATTATTTGTACTAAAAAAAAATTATATTCACACACAATTTTTATCATAAATAAGAAATTAATATACTATTCCAAAACCATGGACAAACCCTCTTTTTTTCAAGATGTATATGAAGTGGCAAAGTTGATTCCTTATGGCAA
>JAOULS010000015.1 GCA_029881895.1 Cyclobacteriaceae bacterium
AAAAACAAAACCACTAACTCGAAGCCAAATTAGCCGGATAGTGCCTCTTCATTTTTGGGAAGTAAAAAAAATGCTTAAGGTAAGTGGCTTGTTCTGCTCCATTTACATTATAAAATTCTTCTAAATAATGATTAAACGTTTTTCTATCTTCTTTCGCTTTCAATATCGCTTCTTCTGTAAGGTCCACAAACTCAAATGTTACCGGTCGTTTAGGTAAAAAGAAGATAAAATTAGCAAATAGGTAAACGATACCTTTCAGAAAAGTATACAGAAAATTGGGGTTTTTACCCATCCAAGCAACCGACCACATACTTCCCCATAACCCACTAACCCTTACACCGATCACCTTTACATTATCGGGGAGGTTGGACACCAATAGATGGGCACTTTGCTTATTTTTAATCTTCTCAACGGGTGTATGAGCGATTTGTCCAGAAGGAGCAATGAGTACACTCTTTCCTTGTTTGAGTGCTTTAATAACGCCCGAAAATATTTTTTCTAATACATGAGGATCACGATTACCATGCTTCAAATCACTTACTGCAACGGCATCCCAAGCTCTCAAAATAGCACCTAATACAGGAATTTTTAAAAATCGCTCTGATATAACAGGCACAAAATCACAATACCGAGCAATGTATACTCCTAATAATTGTGGATCAAGGTGAGATTGGTGATTTTGCAAAAATAATTTAGCACCCTTATCTTGTAAAAGGTGTACGCCTTTTACATTTATAGTGTACCTCCTTGTGAGAATGAATGAAAGAATGGGTATCAAAATGGCATTTTTAGTGTGTCTGTGATTATCAGGACAAAGTAGTATATTTTTAGGCACCAACAACTGATGTGTGTCATGCTTTTCTTTAATTTTTTGATTACAATTATTGAATCAAGGAGGTATAATAATAACGTCTGTGAATGGTGGTAGATGGATGATTACCTGATGAACATACTCATAAGGGCCCTTATCGTATGTTTTTTATTATTTTTTTACATAATTCATTAGCAAATTTAGGCGCCATATACACTTGATGTCCCTTATTTATTTCTTCAGTGCATGCAACATTCATTTTATCGCACCACTCTTTAGTAGGTTTGTAACTATCTTCACTGCCAAAGTAAAGCGACACACTTCCTTGTGGCTTGTTCATTTCATAACGCAATCTTGTTGAAGATATGGCATATAAAGATTCCATTCCCGAATGTTTTATTCCATATTTCCAACCTATTGCCCCACCTACACTAAAAGCCAAAATGGTGGCATTGCCTTTTTCCCTTTTTAATAAATTTTGGACGCCAATTTCTATCCCACCGTTGATAAATAGTTTATGAAGCATTTCTTCGGTATATATAGATTTATCTACTTCCCCTAATTCACATGAGTCGTAATATTTTATTTCAAAACTATTTTGAAGATTATTTCTATAATACTCAACCCAATGGGACTTTTCTAACCCCCATAAATCCGAGAGAATAATTAATCTTGGCTTCATTCTTTTTGGTTATCCTAAAAAGTGGATTGCCTTAGGCACTATTGTAATGGTAGCAGGAGCGTTTCCCATTATTTCTCCATCGGCTTCAATGCCGCAAAACTGGTTACCTGTATTCACAACCGTCACTTCTTTAGACGTAAAGTAATGCGCATCGTCATGAGATAGCTTTATGCCTTTTTTAAGTTTTGTTAAGTTTTTCAAATAATCAACTACTGTAAGTTCACCAAACAAAGAAACATGAAAAAGACCATCATCTATAGCGGCATCAGGACAGATACAAATGCTATTCCCAAAAAATCGTCCATTGCCTATTGCCATTTGTAATAGGTTTCCTTTCCACTCCCAGTCATCGCCATAACAGGCTACTTCTTTCTTTTGGTATGACATAAATCCTTGAATTATGGATTTAAAATAAGAAAATTCAGCACCTAAAAATTTTGGAGCTTTCTCTTTTATTTTCACTGCTTCAGGTCCTAAACCCAGCCCACAGATGTTTATAAAAAACTTTGTGGTGTCAGCTTCAGTAATCAGTTTTATTTTGCCGACATCTATTTTTTTGTCTGCTTTTTCAATTATTTTGTTTTTCAATGCTATTACAGAACTGTCGGTGGCAATGGTTCTAGAAAAATCATTTGCTGAACCCCTCTGAAGCACCCCTAAAACAGGAAGTGTATTAATAGGGACAGAAGCCAACATCATGCCGTTGAGTACCTCATTTAGTGTGCCGTCTCCACCAACAGCTATAATATAGCTATATTCATTATGAACCGCTTCGGTTGCTATTTCAATGGCATGTTTTTTATATTGCGTTTGGGCAAATGATATTTGGAAATCAGCAAATTCATGCCTGATTTCTTCCAAAGTCTTCTTCAGACGTTTAATATGGCTGTTTACTACGAAAATAATTTTCATAGGCTGAAAAGCTCCTATTTGCAATTTTTTTTAATCTCTGTCCTCGCCTCGGGGTGACCAAGTTCTTGAGCAGCTTTAAGATCGAGGCAGCCATCGTTATTGTCTCCAATTTCAAACTTTACCAAGCCTCGCTGTAAATAGATTTCCGCATCGTCTGGAAATAGTTCGAGAGAAATTGAAAAATCAGTAATTGCTCCATCATAATCTTCCAATTCTATTTTTGCCAATGCTCGGTTATCGTAGTAAACTGAATTTTCAGGATCAATACGTAGTGCTATGTCATAATCAGCAATAGCGGCTTCATTTTTTTCTAAAAGATAGTTTACAACGCCTCGCAAATTATAGGTGTCAGGATCGTCTGGAAAAAGTGCGATAGATTTATTATAATCCTTAAGTGCAGCCTCATGATTTTCAAGTGTACCATGTACCAATGCACGATTATCATACTTTAAGGCATCGGTCGAGTCCATTTCAATGGCTTTATTGTAATCGCTTAATGCACCCTCTACATTTCCTAAATTAAAAAGGGCAACACCTCTAAAATTATAAACATCGGCATCTGAACTATCGAGTTCGAGCGATTTGGAATAATCATCAATAGCACTTAGGTACTCTTGAAGTTCGGCACGAATCACCGCCCTGTTAAAATATTTATCAGGATCATTAGGGTCAAGTTCTATCGCTTTCGAAAAATCAAAAAAAGCGGCTTCTAATTCATCCATGTCATAATATGCAAGTCCACGGTTTGCAAACGCTTCTGCCAATTCTGGGTTTTTAAGAATTGCTTGTCCGTAATCTTCAATGGCCGAATAATTATCTCCTAAATTATATTTCGCTACTCCTCGATTATTATAGGCTTCGGCAAAGGCTTCATCCAATTCTAGTGCCCTATTATAATCGCCAATAGCTCCGTAAAAATCTTCTAGCAAATTTTTGGCTTCGCCCCGTTTATTGTAGGCTTCTTTCAACTTGGGGTTTTCTTCAATCGCTTTTGAAAAAGCTGATTTCGCTTCTTCTAGTTTTTCAGCTTCTAAAAGGCGTATTCCTTCATCAAAAAGAGAGGTGTTGGTTTGTGCTTCCACTCCGCCAATCCATAAAAGGAAAATAAAAAAGGAGGTAATTTTGTTCATAGTGCTTAATTTACCTCCAATTTATAGCTAAATATTTAAATCAACAACAGCCCCCACCATCATAAAAATAAGTTGACTCAGAAATGTAGATATCACCTTGTTCTAAACGGGCTAATGCCGAAGCGGTTTTATCACATACAGCAAGCGGTTGGTTGGGCATTAGCACATGTCCTTGATGGTCGTCAAAGTATTCTTCATTACCATAATAGATGGCTGTTTTACCTGTAAACACACATGGGCCATCTTTCGGCATAGGATCTTTTATGGCGCATACCTCAACACTTTCAATAAAAATATTTTCGGGAGTAACGTAGTGGTTAGGCGATAAAATTCGATAAGGTCGTTTGGCTCTAATTTCTATGGTTCCAAAACCAACGTCTGTAATCATTTTAATATACTCATCTAAAGGAAGCGCACCACTAAGACAAAGTGCGCGTAGTGTGTCATCATGTAGTAGTGCTTCGGGCATTTCTTGATTGCAGATGGGGTCGGACAATACCAAACGTCCGAATGGTTTTAACACCCTGTACATTTCTTCAAGTGCTTTTGTTAAATCTTCTTTTTTAAAAATATTAAATAAACAGTTTTGGGCTGCCACATCAATACTTTCATCCGCCACAGGTAAGTTTAAAGCATCTCCTTTTTTTAGCGTAACAAAATTGGATTTAAACCAAGGGTTTAATTTTTCGGCTTCTTTAAAATTAGCTTTGCTTGCGGTCAACATTTCATCTACTACGTCTACCCCTACCACTCCTTTTGGGTTTCTATTAAAATAAGCAAACTGAAGTAGCTCCATGCCTCCACCAACACCCACATAAAGTGTTTTAGGATGATTAACCAAATCACGAGGGTGGACAGTACTACCACACCCATAATTCATGTCTAACATTAATTTTGGAATAGTAAGGTCAGGCAATTGCCATACAGGCGTTGTGGTACAGCAAAGTCCTACATCTGGGGTCTCTGCGGCTTTTTTATATACGTTTTTGGTCGTTTCTAAATAATCACTCATGTGTTCTTTCAAATTATCAGTGAGCAAAAATAACAATAGTTGCACGTTTATTGACCATAAATATATGAATTGTATGGCACTCCTATTGTCATCATTTGGACGTAATTGTTTGTTGTCTAATTATAATTAGATATATTTAATTGTTTAAACATCTAAATTATTTATATGAAAAATTTACCTTTAGGATTAATCGGTCGTATTATGTATGCTTTACCATTGCTAGGGTTTGCTATCGGGCATTTTACTAATGCCAACCAGATGGCAGGCATGGTACCTTCTTTTTTCCCGGTTCCAGTTGTGTTTGTATACCTTACTGGTATGGCATTGTTGGCAGCCGCAATCAGTATTATTATTCAAAAGAAAGCGAAATTGGCTACAATGCTACTTGGAGTGATGCTTTTGTTATTTGCTTTATTACTTCACTTGCCAGGAGTGATGGGCGGTAACCAAATCAGTATGCCAGGTTTTATGAAAGATTTATCTATGGCTGGTGCAGCGTTCTTTATGTCAAGTGTTTTTAATGATTAATACCCTTTAAAAGTTATTTTCAATGCCCAAATTATTCGTTTGGGCATTTTTTGTTGTTACTTTTTTAACAAAAAAGTCAAGAAATCGTATTATGTTTATCACTCAATTTTAAAATCATGAACAAACGTCACTTTATTTTCATCATTTTAGTACTATTCCTAATCTCTTTTTCATCTATTCATGCTCAGAATATGAGTTTCGAGGAATACAACCCTCCATCTACACTCGTTGTGCCTGAACATGAAATTAGTAAGGCGAAATATCCATTCATCGATGTTCATAGCCACCAGTATCGGATGCCCGACCAAGATTTAAAAGCACTTACTGCTGAAATGGATAAGATAAATATGGGAATAATGGTTAATTTAAGTGGAAGAGGGTTTAAGAGAACAGAAAGTGGAGGGTTTGGCGTAAATGATAACAGTTACTTAAAGAGAGCGATAGAAAATAGTAATACAAACGCATCTGGAAGAGTGGTGGTATTTACGAATATCTCCTTTTCTGGTATTGGGGAGAAAGATTGGACGAAAAAGGCTGTTAAAGAACTAGAAGAAGATGTACAAGTAGGAGCGAAAGGTTTAAAAATATACAAGAGCCTTGGTTTTAGTGTTAAAGATACTGAAGGAAATAGAGTTTCAGTTGATGACACTCGCCTTGACCCAATTTGGGCTAAATGTGGTGAACTAGGTATTCCGGTATTAATTCATGCGGCTGACCCAAAACCTTTCTGGGACGAGCAAGATGCGAATAACGAACGTTGGTTAGAGCTAAAAATACACCCAAGAAGAAAGCGATCGAATACTGACCCAGTACCGTGGCAACAAATTATAGACGAACAACATGCTGTATTTCAAAAACACCCCGGAACAATTTTTATCAATGCACACATGGGTTGGTATGCCAACGACCTAGCCAAACTTGGTGAGTTATTGGACGAAATGCCAAATATGTATGTAGAAATAGGCGCTGTTATTGCCGAGTTAGGAAGACAGCCACGTATGGCGAACCTGTTTTTTAACAAATATCAAGACCGTGTGCTTTTTGGGAAAGACTCTTGGAAACCCGAAGAATACCCCACCTATTTTCGAGTATTAGAGTCTAATGATGAATACTTTCCTTATTACAAAAAGTATCACGCCTATTGGAAAATGTATGGTCTAAATTTACCCGATGAAATATTGAAAAAACTATACTATAAGAATGCATTAAATATTATTCCTAATCTAGATGCTTCATTGTTTCCAAAATAAAATGAATAGAAACTACTACACTACCCATTCACCTTTTATGAAAATTCAACACCCACTTTTTTTATTCTTGTCACTACTGTTATTGGCTTGTAGTATGCCTCAAGAACCACCCGTGTTTAAGAATATTACACAAATTAAAACCTCAAAAATATCAGGTAGCAGCCTAGTTTTTACGGCTAATGCGGTGTTTCATAACCCTAATAATAAAGGGTTAAAACTTAAAGACGTTGACATAGAAGTGTTGATAAATGGGAAAAATGTAGGCCACGTAAGTCAAGAAGAGAAAATAAAAATATTGCCCAATGCCGATTTTGTAGTTCCCATCCATGTTGATGTAGACCTTAACCAACTTGGTTTGCTGAATGGTATATTTGGAATGCTCTCAGGAAAAAAAATGCAAGCTGAGTTTGTAGGGAAAATAAAAGTTGTAAAAAACGGACTAACAATTAATGTCCCTGTACGACATGTTGAAGCCTTAAACCTTCGTCTATAACCTTAGTATAGGCCCCTTTTATTCAATTGACTTCACGATTTCTCGTTTATCGAATAATATAAACCAAAGGCCTTCTTTATTTTGAAAATGAGCGGGTTTTACAAACAACAACGAGTCGGTATTAAATTGCTCTACATGTGGAGGCAGTGCTAGTTTATTTTCTTTTGAGTAAAGGTAAGCGTCCTGTATTTGTGCCATTTTAGTATTATGAATTTTAGCGCTATCGTACACCCAAATAGCACGAAGACCTGTCATAGAAGTGTCATTGGGAGAGGTTAATGTTTTGAAAACGGTTTCTCCTTTTGTAGAAGTGACTTCTAATATTTGTGCGTCTGTAACGCGATGTATAGTACGATTAACTTTTCCTTCTTTTAACTGTTGGCGTTGTGTTTCATTTAGCCCAGGATGATTACACCCAACAAGTAAAAAAGACAATAAAAAAAAAGACAAATGGTGCTTCATGAATTAATTTTTAACAAAAATAAGAATTTGTTCGAAAGGTTTATGGAAAAGAATTAATATTCGCTCATCAATAAAACCATCCAATTTGTTAATTTTGAATAATTATTAGAACTACTATGATTCAGAAACTGGAAGATATTAAACATCGATTCGAGGAAGTTGGACAGCTCATTGTTCAGCCAGACGCCATGTCTGACATGAAAAAATACTCTCAAATAAGCAAGGAGTACAAAGATCTTGAAAAGATAGTTGTAAAATACAACGAATACTCGACAATACTTTCGAACATTTCAAGTGCGAAAGAAGTCCTAGACACGGAAAAGGATCCTGAATTTCGGGAGATGGCAAAAATGGAATTGGATGAACTTGATCCCGCTAAAGAAAAAATTGAAAGCGAGCTAAAGCAAATGTTGATACCTAAAGATCCAAATGATGATAAAGAAGCGATTCTTGAAATTAGAGCAGGCACAGGTGGAGACGAAGCAGGGATTTTTGCAGGTGATCTTTTCAGGATGTATCAACGATTTTGTGAAAAGAGTGGATTAAAACTTACCGTTCTTGATCTAACAGAAGGCTCTTCTGGTGGGTACAAAGAAATTGTAAGTACCATTAGTGGACCAGAAGCGTATGGCACTTTAAAATTTGAATCAGGGGTACATCGAGTACAACGTGTCCCAGCTACCGAAACACAGGGTCGGGTTCATACCTCCGCAGCCACGGTTGCGGTGCTTCCCGAAATGGATGATGTTGAAGTGGTAATTGACATGAATGATGTTCGAAAGGATACGTATTGTTCGTCAGGCCCTGGTGGTCAGTCGGTGAACACCACTTATTCGGCAGTACGACTTACACATGCGCCAACGGGTTCGGTAGTCCAATGTCAAGATCAAAAATCACAGCTTAAAAACTTTGATAAAGCACTAAGAGTACTTCGCTCTCGTATTTATGAAATTGAGCTTGCCAAACATAATGAGGAAGTAGGAGGTCTACGTAGAAACATGGTGGGCAGTGGCGATCGTTCCGATAAAATCAGAACGTACAATTATGCGCAAGGGCGCGTGACCGATCATAGAATTGGTTATTCTCAACATAATCTACCTACGGTTATGGATGGAGATATCGGAAACTTTATTGAGCAATTGCGTATTGCCGAAAGCACAGAAAAAATGAAAGCTGGTAGCGAATAATACTATTTTAAGTAGTAAAGATAAAATAACCGCTAATTATGCAAAACAAACAAACACTGTCATTGCGTTGTTTTGCGAAACATCAATTAATAACACTATGTTTGCAAAAAGAACAAAGCTTTTGCTTACAACTTCACCAATAAGTTTGCAAAGTAGCGAAAAATGAAAAAAGCAAACTATACGTAATCTAATTTTAAGTCGTTTACAAGCTAGTGAAACAGATATATACATCTCTTCTTATTGCTATTATTGCCTTCGCATGTGAGCAAGATACGGATCAATTCACAACCGAATCGAGTACGAAACTTCGGTTTTCGGCCGATTCTGTCGTTTTCGACACCGTATTTACTACCGTAGGAAGTGTCTCTAAAAGGATTTGGGTATATAATGATTTAGAAAATGCAGTAAACATCTCTACGGTGTCAACTAGAGAGGTGCAATCAAATTTTTCGATTACCTTAAACGGAGAATCAAATAACACGTTCGAAAACATCGCTATTCTAGGGAAGGACAGTATTCAGGTACTCATCACTGTGAAGATTGACCCTAAAGATCAAAACATGCCTTTTTTAGTGAACGATTATCTTGATTTTACTACCAATGGTAATCCTCAATTTGTCAACTTAGTAGCTTGGGGACAAGATGCTTATTTTATAAAAAAAAGCATACTGACCTGTAATCAGGTGTGGACAAATGAAAGACCTTATGTATTGCTCGATTCTATAGTTGTAGAAAACGGGTGTAAGCTTACCATTAACTCAGGTACAAAAATATATGCTAGTGCAAATACAGCGATAATCGTGGCAGGTAGTCTAGATGCAAAAGGCACTTTTGGTGATCGAATAACGATTACGAACATCAGACAAGATGAAGCCTATAGAAATGCACCAGGTCAATGGAATGGTGTTTTCTTTACCAAAACCAGCACGAATAATCATATCAATTGCACAGATATTCGAAATGCTGTTTATGGTATTTGGTTAGGTACACCAGATAGTAATATTGATCCCGATTTGGTGTTGAGCAATTCGAAAATTGAAAACATGTCGGTAATAGGGCTTGCTGCCTTTACCTCTGATGTGTATGCGTACAATACATTGATCAACAATTGTGGTCAGTTTGTGGTAGCGAATTTGGCTGGAGGAAATTACCACTACGAGCATTGTACATTTGCGAATTATTCGTTTGATTTTTTCAGAGAGGAGCCTGCTGTGTTATTTTCGGACAACCTCCCGATTTCTGATACTGAAGTGTTAACGGACGCACTATCTGTAGAAATGACGAACTCTATTATCTGGGGGAGTTTGGAAAATGAAATACTCTTGAGCAATGCTGGAGGTCAACTTTTCGACCTTGTCTTAAACAACAACATTATCAAAACTACCGATCAATCAATCTCCCCAAACACCAATGTATTTGATGAAGCCCCTCGGTTTATTGATCCTCAAAATTACGAGTACCAACTAGACACTCTTTCTGTTGCCAAAGACGGAGGGGCTATCCTTGGCATTATCGAAGACATAGAAGGCAACTTTCGCGATGCCAAACCCGATATTGGCGCTTATGAAAGAGTAGAGTAATACCTACTCGTTTTCGAAAATTTTGAGTTATACTGATTTTTTATCTCCTCCTTTTCTTCTTTGCTTTTTGGTTCACCACCTTCGATAAGGTCGCTTCTAATATTGGCTCCATAATAGCATATCCCGAAGCATTTGGGTGCACTCCATCGGTTCCTAATTCTTTTCTTAATCCATTACGATCGTCTACCATTGCAGAGAAATAATCTACGTATGCGACTTTGTTTTTAGAAGCATATTCTTTCATTAATTTATTTAACGCAATCACTTTATCAGCAGGTGCTAACCCTGGTCGCCAAGGAAAATCGTAGGCAGGAAGAACGGAACAAAACACAACTTTAATACCATTCGCCTTTGCTATTTCGGCCATCGAAAAAAGATTATCGGCTATCATTTTTATGGACGAAGGTCCTGTGTTTTCCGCGATATCATTTATCCCAGCCAAAATAACCACTACCGATGGGTTTAGGTCAACCACATCTTGTCTAAATCGCACTAACATTTGTGGGGTTGTCTGTCCACTAATTCCCCTGTTTACATATGACTTCCCTTCAAAAAATTCAGGGCGTTGGTTGATCCATCCCTCTGTAATTGAGTTTCCCATAAAAACCACACGCTGCTCACCTTCAGCAGGGGTGGTAAGTGCTGCATTTTCTTCTTGAAACCGAGCTAAATTAGGCCAGTCTTGCGCATTAGTAAAACCGAAAGTAAGGAAGCTGAGGAGTAAGGGGAGTATGATTTTTTTCATCTGTAGTGTGTTTAAAATTAGTGTCGTATTGCTTTTTGTAATTAGCTAGTCAATATATCAATAAATCTTCTTTTAACCCATATGATCAATGCCGTTTTGTTAAGGTAGCCGCTTTGTTAGATGAATAAAAAGGGCTAGTTCCTCGTAAGAATAAAGATGTATTTTTAAATCTACCTACCTATCTATTTGTAAATTAGTTATATTCATGTTTTTACTTTGAATATTGATTTGTGAAAACAACAACACCTTTCATATTTCTGATGTTACTTTTACTGGGGAGATACACCTCTTCATTAGGACAATCTTATCCTGGATTTGTCTCGGGGAATTATGCTGGGGCAGCAGGTAGTATTCATCAACCTGCGTCTATTGCCGACAATGCCTACCCTTGGGACATCGTTTTTGTAGGGGTGAATGCCTTTGCCGATAACAACTACGGAAAAGCCATAAGAAGCCGTGCTTTTATGAATTTCAGCTTCGGAGCAATTACCACAGAACTTATCCGAGATGTTGAAACGAAATATGCTTTTCTTAATGTTGAAGCTACTGGTCCCTCCTTTATGGTGCGATTAAAAAATGCAAAAGCGGTAGGGTTTACCTCTCGTGTACGCACGTATTTGAATGCTGATGGCCTTACAGGCGATCTAGCTACATTAATGGCCGATGGGTTTAACAATACATCTCTTTTTGATCAGCGTTATGCTAACCAGCAGTATTATTTAAAAATAAATAGTTGGCAGGAATATGGTGTCACTTACGCTCAAGTAGTCAGGCATACTCCTTACCAAAAAATCAAGGCAGGGATTACAGCAAAACTATTGATAGAAAACGGAGGCGCACATGTCAATTTTATTACTGGGAATATTCAAAACATAGGAGATAAATTATTGCTAATTCCAGAATTCTCATTAGATTTTGGTTATTCCGAAAAACTTCAAACCATTGTGGATGGTAATTTCTCCTTTTTTAAAGGAGCGAAAGGACTTGGTGTAGACCTAGGCATTGAACTCGAATATTATGATGGTATACGAGGGTCAACCCCTTCGTCAACGAAAATAATTGGTGATTATAATCGACAGACCAACACCATTCCTAAATACAAATATAAACTTGGATTTTCATTGTTGGATGTTGGTCGGTTAAAATATAATTATGGTACCTATAGCGGTGAGGCTAGTGTGGTACTAGATGGTACAGACATCGTAGACTTAAATCAATTTCAAGGATCATACGACAACCCCGCTGCGTTGGGCGACTCACTTAATAATATGGTTAATTTCTCCACAAAATCGGGAAAGTATACAATGGGGCTGCCCACCGCTTTTCAAGGAAACATTGATTATCGGTTGAAAAAAAACGTGTTTGTTAATGCCAACGTCTATGCTAACCTTTCTTTCTTTAAATTTTCGGACTATAACGTTCATGATATATCGAACATAACCGTAACCCCCCGGTGGGAAAATAATTGGCTAGGACTTTATGTCCCTTTTTATATGAATATCGAAGGTCAGGTCAATATGGGGCTGGCTACTCATTTGGGACCACTTGTAATTGGAGCGCATGATTTTCTTCCTTTTTTGGTGCGAAAAGAATCGACTAGCATTGGGGCTTATTTTATGCTAAAAACATTTATCCCTAATAAGAAGAACAAGAAAAACAAAGTGAAATGTGGGTCGGAAGGTTGGGAGCGTAGTAAAAAGAAATCAAAAAATTAAACCTGAAACACGATTATTGTATGGTAAAATCTTTTCTATTAAATATCAGCTCGTTTTTTGATAAAATACAAGCACTCTGGGAGGGGAAGTCAAGTTTGCGAATAGTGAGTACTGTATTAGTATTCTGTTTTATCATCAGCTCTATTTTAAGTGTGTTGGTGATTAACGATGTTATTCATTTAGGTAAGTTTAATAATGATTTTAAGAACCCTTTTTTCTCGGTTGAAATAGTATTCACCCTGCTGTTAATTACAGAGTTACTACGTCTAATTTTTGTATTACCTCAGTCGGTGGCCAAGTCAGTCGGCAAACAATTTGAGCTGCTTTCGCTTATTTTTCTTAGAGATGGGTTCAAACAGTTTAGCCATATCGACCCTGCGTTTACTTGGTCAAATATCGAAGAATCTTTTATTTTTATGTCCATTTATGGCTTTGGGGCTATTGCTGTCTTTACCATTATCGGTTTTAGTCATAAACTGCAAAAGCATATCAAGCTTTCTCAAATAGAAGATGACCAAGAGCAATTTGTGTACTTTAAAAAATTGATTGGATTATTCTTGCTTGTGGCTTTTGCAATTGTAGGGTACATCGATGTTACAACTTTTGTTTTTGAGGGTTACTACCTGCACTCTTTCCATACTTTTTTCAGCATCTTGATTTTTAGTGATATTGTAATTGTATTGGTTGCTCTTCGTTACACCCACAACTACTATAAAATATTTAGGTATTCTGCCTTTGTCCTGGCTACGATACTCATTAGAATAGCCCTCTCTGTACAGCCGTATTATGATGTGCTAATAGGGGTTACTGCGGCATTATTTGTGCTAGTGTTAACTTTAATATACAATTATTTCTTAGGCCTTCAACCCACTAAAAAAGAAATGGAATGATGTATGAATAATAATTTGAGAAATGTGGGAAAATAGGCATTCATTTTTCATCATTTTTACTGCTTTGTAAGGGTTGCTATTAGCAGTTGATGGGGTTTCTTATTTTAGTTGATTGACCAAATAGTTAACTTTATCTGACTGAATAATGTCTGGGAGTTTATGTATTGCTTCAATAGTTTTCTTTTTTGTACGAGTATTCCAAATAGCTACAAATAATCCTTCATTATGCGCTTCTTCTATTTGTGCTTTGGAAATCTTTTCAGTCGATATGGTTATCCCATATAGATTCATAATTTTTGCTATTTTTAATCCTTCCTCAAACGAATCGGGATAAATAAATAACTTATGATCTAGATTGCTTGCTTGTAGTAAAGCTAAAAAGGTGGTGTCTTGAGATTCAATAAGCAAATTATTATGCAAATTGTATTTGTCTGTAATTTTATTGATAGCATTGACATATGAAGTATAATAGCTTTTTAAATCATTGGTAGAATGATATAGTTTACAATCAAAAGTAAACGTGAAGTCATGAATGTTTTGAGTATTATCAAGCAATTCGTCTAGCGAAATTAGCTTATAGTTTGTAAATGATGGATTTGTATAGGTTACATCACTAATTTCATCCCATGTTTTATTGATGATTTGTCCTGAAATATTGGTGGAATGATCGAGTGATCTATCATGAAAAGCAACTAAAACACTATCCTTGGTCATTTGGACATCTAGCTCAGTTCCATCAGTACCTATACTTAAGCAATGAAATATTGATTCAAAACTGTTTATGGGATATGTTTGTCCAATCCCCATACCTCCATGACCATAAACCGATATTTCATGGTTATTTAAATTTGAAATATCAAAATCTGCTTTCTGGCAACCTGATACAATAATTAATATATTGAGAAGGGCTAATGTATATTTCATGTTATAAAATTAAAAAGAATATCCAACAGAGATACCCCCCCAATGTCTATAGTATTTATGATATTTAATAATAGGAGAATAGTTACACCTAAACATTAATCCCTCGGTTTTTTTTTGAAACCGATAACCAATGGTGAAATTAGCATGAAAATTAGTCACTCTTTCTGGTTGCCAAGTTGAATAATTTGCACTTACACTATTTGATATCGTTTGACCAATTCCAAATTCTATTTTATGGTTATTACCATAAAGTCCGTTAATTGCAAAGGGTAGTATTATGTCGGGATTAAACTTTGCCGTATAATCTTTTAGATTATACGTGCTTAACCCTACTCTTGTATTAACCCATAAATTTGCTTTTCTAAATATCAACCTTTCATAGTTAATGGAGCCATACCCACCAATACCAGCACCTTCAAAATACAATACATTTTTAGACACAAGGGTTGTGTCTATTTGTGATTTTATCTCAAAATCAATGAATAGCAGCAGAAAAATAATGGGTATAATGGCGTTTCTCATTCTTTTCTTTTAACTCTCAACTTTAATCAAGTACAATCCTGTAGGTCGAAGCTAAAATCAATATTAGGAAATATTCCTGTCATTTTTATGATGAAGGTCTCCATTTTGAATGAAACATTTCACTATTGAACTGAGGGGATTTTGTGATGTAACCACACGTTGTGTATAAATGTACAAACTGAAACGCATCCAAGCAAGACGCTATGTTTTTATGCCAAATCTGTTTCCGTGTTGTTTTGAATCTAAATTATCGCAAACCATTTTTCATTATCTCGATTAAAGTCAAATACTAACCTTTAATTTCTTGATCTTCATTTATCAGTATGATATGAAATTGATCGTTTACCTTAGTAAGGTGGTTTTCAAAATCTGCTAGAGTCTTATAATTCAATTTTTAAGGATATTCATTATTCCAAAGATCGATAATTTCGATTTTATTAGTCTTTGATAGCTGTGTCAGTTTTATTATTAGTTGATTGGCTACAACTTCCTACTATGCACCATATGCGTAGTAGCTGTATTATAATTTTATGCTTATTCTTCGAAATCAATAATCTTAGAAGCAGAAATATTATTTCCTCTAAAGTGCGAACCTTGAAAGAAGGGTGTAACTTTATATTACAGGTGTATCATCTTAAAAAATAGCTCAACATTACCAACTAACTGGGCGATAGTCTTTCAGAAATTTACCACACCAATGTTTTCCAGTATTAATCCCATCGAACAAAGGATCCATCACTCTGGCTGCACCGTCTACTATATCCAAAGGGGGTTGAAAGTCATGAATTTCTTCTTTTTTTTTGGCCAACTCAATAGGATCCTCATCAGTTACCCATCCAGTATCTACGGCATTGGTAAATATTCCGTATTTCGCAAAATCTGAGGCCGAAGTAAGGGTCATCATGTTTAATGCCGCTTTAGCCATATTGGTGTGGGGATGGCGAGCTTCTTTGTGGTATTTATGGAATTTACCTTCCATAGCGGAAACATTGATGATATGTTTCATGCCTGTGTTGTCTTTTTTCATGAGATGAACCAATCGATTGCAGAGTACAAAAGGAGCCACAGAGTTAACGAGCTGAACTTCTAACATTTCATACGTATGAATCTCTCCTAATTTTAATCTCCAGCTATTTGTCTTTCTCAAATCAACTTGTTGCAAGTCAGCATCCATTTTACCAGTCGGAAAAACTTCCTCTGTTGTTAAAGAATGATCTACAGTGTAGGCGATTTGGGATAATTTTGCAGAAGCACTCAGGCCAATGCCCACTTGCTTCCCATGCCAAGTAACGGGTAAATTCTTGTCTTGGTTTTCTATCAGATCACTAATTGCTCCTAATTCTCGTAAGCAAGCTTCATGATCTGATAAAACGTTTTTTGTCAAGAGGGGCAGTTTGGAAATATCACATTCCTCGTTTGCCAATAAATGCTGATAGAAACCAGCTGGACGTCTCACGGTTTGTGCGGCATTATTGATCAGTACATCTAATCGGTCGTATTGTTGTTCAATATAATTACAAAATATCTCTACGCTAGGAATATGCCTTAAATCTAACCCATGTATTTTAAGGCGATGCCCCCATGTTTTAAAATCCTCTTCTTTGGCATAACGCAATGCGGAATCTACCGGGAACCTTGTCGTTGCAATTACGGTGGCGCCAGCTCGTAACATCATTAGCGTAATATGATAGCCAATTTTAAGGCGAGAGCCGGTAACCAGAGCAACTTGTCCGGTAAGGTCTGCCGTTTGAAAACGTTTGGCATAGTTAAAATCGCCACATGTGGTACACATTGTGTCATAAAAGTGGTGCAGGGTTGTAAATACCTCCTTACATACATAGCAATTACGTGGCGCTACTGAAGAATCAACAGGATTGGCTTCCTCACCTTTCTTCCCTATCATTTTAGGTGCTACAAAAACAGAGGCTTCACGAGCACTCCGTATTCCTGTTTTATTACGGGCATGTTTATCATTTTCCGCAGCTTTTCTTTTGATGTTTTTTTTGGCGTTTTTTTTACGTTTCTTAAACTCTTCTCTTTGCGGTCTTGACAGTCGTCCAGCTTGTGTAATAAGTTCAATTCTTCGATCTTTTGGAATCTCAAATATTTGATTGGTATCTCCATTTAAAGTTTCTAAAATGGAGATACATTGCTCAATTTGATCTTTACTTAACTGAACTTTTTCTTTGTTAATTTTCATTTTTTAATGTAGTGAGTGTTTTAGCTAACGCATTACTATGCTGTCGTGGGGAGTAGAACTACTGTCTCGCCCTCACCTCATAGTCACACAATTGTCAAAGATACACTTCGTGGTGGACTTTCTGAAAAACAACAAAATTTTCATTCCGTACAAAACGTCCTATGCACCTTTTTAGGTGCTGTGGGCAATTGTTTTTATTGTTTTAATTCCATATTCAAAGTTGGGTAAGGTTTTCCAGAGGAATCCAATTCAGAGCGACCTATTGTTTCAAATCCGCAATGTTTGTAAAAGCCAACGGCTTGTTCATTCTGTTCATTCACTTCAACTTTGGTCATATTTAATTTGATAATAGCATAATCTAATAATGCTTTACCAATTCTTTTCCCTCTATATTCTGGGTGAATAAATAGCATTTCTAAATGCTGTCTAGCGACACCGAGAAAACCAACTATTTTATTTTCATTATTCCTTATGCATCGCAATTCTACTACGTCTAAATATGTAAGATTAGTGGTTTGAAATATTCAATATCTTCCTCTCTTAAAAAGTCATGTGTGGCGCTAACCAAGGATTCCCATACATTTACTACTTCTTGGTATTCAGTTTTATTGATTGTATCTATTTCTTATCTCATTTTCTTAATTACTGCCAATATTTGCATAACGAGCATTGTACGCATTAGCTGCGTTTTGTTTTTATCCTTCTTATACCTCAAAATATACATATAAGAAGAACAAATAAATGTAAACAAAAATAATACTCCTGCAATTGAGATAGTATTAAAATTCTGCCAAACTGATAGCAGGGAGAAATTTAGTTCGGTTATTAGGCTACCTCATTTTAGCGTTTTCACCCCCATACTTTCGGCTATCAAAAAAAGTTTAGTAAATAGGTTTGCCCTTAGTTTGTTATGCCAAGTTATTTTTTTATCCGATTATATTTTTCAAGTGTTTTAATTAACAAGTCGTGAGGTAAAGCGTAAACCTTGTTTCCATTAATTCCTTCCATCGTTTCAGCGGCTACCATCGCATTAATAATGGCTTCCTCAACAGCCTGTACAGTTGCTTCAAAAACAGGCATTAGTTGGTCATTCGACATTGTTTCTACAGCTGTTGTTTTATTCCTACTAAATGCATTTTCATTGGCAGTAGAGAAGGCTAAAAAAATATCGCCAGAGCCATTACTTCCTCGTCCACCTACAATCCCTACTCCTAAAGGAATTCTTTGGGCAATTCTTTTTAATTGGTGTGGTAAAAGAGGTACATCCGTAGCTATAACTACTATAATTGATCCATCTCCTTCTTGTCTACTTGATTTTGGTGGTGCATTAAATACAGAATTTAAGGTATCTTTTAATTCAATTCCAACAGGAACGCCCACAATTGACAAGTTTCTTTTTGCCCCAAAATTGGACTGAACTATTGCCCCAACGGTATAGGTTGAATCTTTGATTTTAAAAATCCTTGAAGAAGTGCCTGTTCCTCCCTTGAAACCCAGGCACATCATGCCTGTTCCGCCACCCACATTTCCTTCTGCAATCATTCCGCTTGATGAATTTTTTATTGCTTCTAACACATTTTTTTCTTTGACATGAAAACCATATATATCGTTAAGAAAACCATCATACGTTTCCGCTACCACTGGATAGGTATACCACCAACTCTCTCCGTTATACCAATCGGTATCTACATACCATTTTAACACTGCATCTCGAACAACCCCAACACTATTTGTATTAGTGATCATTATTGGTGTTTCTAAAAAACCCGATTCGGTTACCCAAGTTGTGCCTGTCATTTCTCCGTTACCATTTAGGCTGTACCAGTTGGCATAAACAGGACTAAATTTTTTGGCTTTGCCTCTTGGAAATATTGCCGTTACGCCAGTCCTTATAGGACCTTTACCAATTATATTTTCTCCTTTGCCAGAAATTATGGTACTATATCCTACTTCTACTCCTTTCACATCTGTAATAGCATTGAATTCACCTGTTTCACCAACAAATGGAACGCCTAAATCCCTCGCTCTTGGTTTTTGTCCGTATGCAAATGAGGAGACTAGAATAGTGATTAAAATTGCAATTGTTTTTTTCATTTCGATTAGTTGTTAATGTGGTATAACACCCCTACAGCAGACATTATGTGTACTATATCTCATGTAGTGTTGATAAATATAATAATTTTTTGTGTTTTTGAAATGATCTAACCTCTATCCCTTTCGCAAAGGGCGTGTTTAATTCAACTTCATTTTCATCATTATGTCTATCTGCTCATCATCTCCTAAATTGAACTTGTGTTTATCAAATTCTACAAATCCATTTTTCTCATAAAACTGGATTGCTCTCGGGTTTTTTTCCCAGACACCTACCCATATAAAGTCAACTTTTCTTTGTTCCGAAACCTCTATTGCTTTTTCGATGAGTAGCTGTCCGATCTTTTTCCTGTGAAAATCTTTTAGAACATAAATTCGTTCAACTTCAAGTGCATTTTCGTTCACTTGTACGGTTTGGGAGAGCCTTACATTGAGTTTTAAATACCCGATTACGTTGCCTTCAAATTCTGCAAAATAAAACTCAGCGTTCTTGTCAGTCAATTCGGTTTTCATTTTTTTGGTCGAAAACCCTTCTTCCATGTACTTCTTCATGTTTTTTTCAGTGTTGTCCGAAGAATACGTTTCTATGAACGTCTGTTTGCCAATTTTTAGTAGTTGGTCAATATCTTTAATTGTTATTTTTCTTATTTCTATGTTCTCCATTCTTTAATCTAAAGTGGTTTAATTCCCCGGTGCTTGCATCGGAAACAACTATGTTTTCGTAGAAAACTCAACTTGATACCCCGTCAGCTTGCTGCGGGGTAGTTCATTTATGGTACTCAGTTACTGTATGTGCCTTGAATGGTGAATATAGCTCAAGAATTTGAGTGTTCCAAAGGGCGATATGCCCGAGCATTCGTTAATTTCTGCAGAGAAATGTGAGAGGAACACTTCGCTTAATTTTGAGCGAAGTCGTTTAGTAGATTGGTCTCTAGTGCTTTATCGTTTAAGTATTTCAATCAATTCCTTGTTAATGTATAATGTTTCTCTACCAATTTTCTGAGATTCAACAACTCCAATACGTTCTAATTCTTTTAGATATCTTGATGCTGCTTTTCGCTCAACACTTAACTTATCTACAACATAATCTATTTTAGAATATGGTTGCTCAAACAATAACTCCACAAGTTCTTTTCGGTAAATCTTTGGTGATTTTGTTTGAACCTGAATGATGGTCTTATCTAATTGATTCTTTATGTTTGTAATACGTGAAATTGTATCTTTTGAAGTACTCTCTATTGCTTTAAGCATAAACAAAATCCATTCTTCCCATTCCCCTTTCAAATTTGTTCTGTTGAGCAATTTGTAATATTCTGGTTTATTCTTGGTTATGTAAGAACTTAGATATAAAATTGGTACATCAATAAGTTCATTCAATATAAGATATAGAATATTTAAAATCCTACCAATTCTTCCATTTCCATCATAAAAAGGGTGAATGCTTTCAAATTGATAATGAAGAATCGCTAAATTTATCAATGGAGACAAGTCATCATCAAGCTGATTATAATGATTTATGAAATTTGTTAATAAGCCTAATATTTCATCTTTATCCTGTGGCGGAGTATAAACAATTTCTCCAGTTGTATCATTCTTTAAAACTGTCCCTGGCGTACTCCTAATTCCAGCCGTATTATTGATTAATTCTTGTTGAATACTTATAATGTCGTTGACCTTTATGAATCCTTGTTTCTTTGCAAGATCAAATCCTTGAAATATTGCTTTTCGATAATTTACAACTTCTTTTGTTTCTGCTGAGATCTTAGTCTTATTTACAGATAAAGCTTTATATAACTCATCCTGTGTTGTTATTATATTTTCAATCTCTGAACTGTCTTTCGCTTCTTGAAGAACAATTGCATTAATCAACATTTCCTGATTAGGTATTGTCTTCATTATCCCTTTTAATTCAGCTAGTGCAGCAGTCGATTTATTAGCCTGTCTTAATATATTTATTGTTTCAATTTTTTCTCTAAGAGGCGGAAGTTCTTCAAGTTTATAATGTGGTGTACTTTGTCCCATGTTTTCTTTACTTGTACCAAAAATACAAATTTTGGTACAAGTAGCAACTAGTTCTTTACTTTTTTTGCATAGAGCCTAACGCCACGGTATAAAACGTTGCGTATTCCATCCGTAGCTAATGAAGCCGCCCGTTGAGTATAAATGTGTAAACTAAAAAGCGCCAAAGTAATACTGCTGGTGTAAAGAGCTTTTTGTAGTATGCTTAACGAACCGCCAAGTACGAGACCCGTACGCTTGGTGGTGTGAGAGGCGCACCGTGGGCTTATAGCTCACGGCCGTCTACTCGATTGGCATTCGTTTATTTCGTCTTATTAGATAATTCGTCTGCCAGTTCTTTTGCTTTTAATGCTTCGTGCCTGGCGATTTCTGCCTGTCTTCTTGCTTCTTCAGCCTGCTTTTTAGAAAGTGTTTCTACTTCCTGTGCTCTGATCATGTTCTCATATGCTTGCTGTTGATGCATTTGAGATTCTAAACGTTGAGTATAAGCAAATACGAATGTCAGAATGTTTGTAACTACCAAAATGACTATCAGTAT
>JAOULS010000203.1 GCA_029881895.1 Cyclobacteriaceae bacterium
GACCTAATTATTATTATAATTACGATAAATCTATTCCAGATATTAATAGGTTGGACAAGGCGATTGAATGGCTTGAGTTACCTAAATCCGAACGTCCTCAACTTATTTCTTTATACTTTTCTCTTATAGATGACAAAGGACATAAATTTGGCCCTAATTCTAAAGAAATAGAAAAAGCAGTACTAGAAATAGATGAAAAACTCGGTGATTTTTTTAAAAAATTAGATCAACTACATTTGCCAATAAATGTTATTATCACCTCTGATCATGGGATGTACCCTCTAGATCAATCCAAGAAAATAATTCGAGAAGACATTTTAGATTGGTCAAAAATAGCTAGTATTCCAGAAGATGCATTTGCCTTAATTTACACGAAGAATTCATTTGAAACAGATAGCTTGTTTACTATTTTAAAATCTAAAGAAAAAGGTCGTTATAGTACTTACAAAAAAAATGATATTCCCACAAAACTTCATTATAAAAACAATGATCGTATTGGAGATATAGTAGTTATAGCAAATACTCCTTATTTTTTTACTAGTAAAAAATATAATGACTATTGGGGAGCACATGGTTTTGACCCATACACAAATCCAGAAATGCATGGAATCTTTTATGCAAACGGCCCTGCTTTTAAAGCACATCAAGAAATCCAATCATTTGAAAGTATCCACGTATACCCGCTTATCGCTAATATTTTACAGCTGCCTTATGATAGTTTATCGATAGATGGAAAACCTCATGTGCTTAACCATTTGTTGAAGGATTAAAAAAATTAAAATTTTGAAAAACAGCTAGTCCTAAACCTACCGCTACTCCTGCAAAATGTAATTCATAACTTACTGTTTCAAGTTGTTTTACCAATCCAAAGAACAGAGAACTGTACACTATTACTACTGCTATAGAAATTAAAAGTGATTTTAAATCTCTTTTAATTAAACCAGTCATTACGAGATAAGTTGCTATTGAATAGATTATCCCACTAGCACCAATATGAATAATTGGTCGTGCAAAAAACCAAACTAATATATTAGGCAAAAAGAAAGACCCATAAAAAACGAGTTTGGCTTTACTGTAATAAAAATAAAACAATCCTGCTCCTAACATCAGAAGAGGTAGCGTATTAGAAACAATATGGACTAAATTTAAATGTAAAACTGGTGCTATAACAATACCAATCAATCCGTATAAATTCCTAGGAAGAATTCCCAAATGGTGAATTTTATAACCATACACATATTCTGCGGAAAAAAGCAACCACATAATAAAAACGAATCGAAATGGAATTATCGACCTACTTAAAACGTTAGAAATAGCAAAAAAATTCATAAAAAAAACCCTGCAAAAAAACAGGGTTATAAATTATTTAGAAGGGTTATCAATCATTTTCAACTCTAGTAACTTAGACTCTTCATACCCAACTGCCATATACCCAAGTACACCTCCCGAAGCCTCTGCAATCTTTTTTGCTATTTCTTTCACACTCTCATAAAATTCAATCGCAAATTGCCTATCTAATTTAGGTAGTATGTCATTCAACCTTTCAAGTTCATCAATGATAATGGGATTCCTGTTTTGAGCTTCAGGTGGAAAACTATGTATCATTATCAACAACTTATCTTCAAAATGCTCTGCAACTTCATTATAAAAGTCTAACAAACTTGCTCTTGCTCTTTTTTTCTTTTCTTTAGAAATACTTACCGCTTTTTTAATTTCCGATTTATCAATTTCATTATCTGCCCCTGCAATAAGTATTGAAACTAAAATTGGTGTTTTTAATAATAATTCTGTTTCTTCTTCTGTTAATTTTTCAAATTCTGGAATCATACTACTAATAGGTTATATTTTTGTTAAATCTATTAATTTTTTAGTTACAAATTTAATACTAAATTAAAAATATGAACACTTTTTTAGTGTCAAAAAATAACTTTATAAGAAATTAAAAAAAAGAGCTATCTATTTCTACTATAGATGTATAAGAGCTATATTTAAAAATAGAATAATTTTTAAATAAAAGGTTATCAGGATGTACAAAAATGAAGAGTTTAAAATATTTGCAGTAGAAGATGACCCCACCTATGCTAAGTTTTTAAAATATGTTCTTGACCTAAATCCCGACTTCAAGGTAACTCATTTTAGTAATGGTAAAGATTGTATTGCAAATTTACACGAAAAACCTTCAGTAATTACACTTGATTACTCTTTACCAGACTTATCAGGTGAAGAAGTACTTCGTGAAATAAAAGAGCAATGTTCTTCTTGTCATGTTATTATTATTTCTTCACAAGAGAAAATAGGTACTGCTGTAGAACTCCTTAAACTTGGTGCTTTTGACTACATTACTAAAGACGAAGAAACGAAGGACAGGTTATTAAACTGTATCGATAATGCACGAAACAACACCTCATTAATACAAGAAATCACTCATTTGAGGCAAGAGATTTCTGAGAAATATGAATTTGGCAAGAGTATAATTGGAAACAGTCAATCAATAAAAAAAGTATTTTCACTACTTGAAAAAGCGGTAACATCAAACATCACAGTATCTATTACTGGCGAAACCGGAACAGGAAAAGAGTTAGTTGCCAAAGCTATACATTACAACTCATCTAGAAAAAAGAAAAAATTTATTGCGGTGAATATTGCTGCAATACCAAATGAACTTATAGAAAGCGAATTGTTTGGACATGAAAAAGGAGCTTTTACTGGAGCTTCAACTAGACGAATTGGTAAATTCGAAGAAGCAGATGGCGGATCTATTTTCCTAGATGAAATAGGGGAAATGGATTTAAATATGCAGACAAAATTATTGCGTGTACTACAGGAAAAAGAAGTAACGAGAGTCGGGGGCAATGAGGTTATAAAGTTAAATGTTAGAATAATAGTAGCTACTCATAAAAATCTTTCAGATGAGGTGAAAGATGGGAATTTCAGAGAAGATTTATATTACAGACTATTAGGTCTACCCATCCACCTACCTCCACTACGAGAAAGGGGGAACGATATTATTACAATATCTAAATTTTTATTAAATCAATTCTGTCAAGAAAACGAAATGAATACCATTACGATAAGTAAAGAAGCTATTGAGAAATTATTAACGTATCATTTCCCTGGCAATGTTAGAGAGCTTAAATCTGTTATTGAACTAGCTGCTGTAATGAGCGATAATAACGTTATTCTTGAAAATGACATATCATACAATAGCCTTTCTAAAGAAGGAGAATTTGTTTTCGAAGAAATGAGTATGAGAAATTACACCTTCAAAATCATTCGACACTTTCTTGAAAAATATAATAACGACATACCATTAGTCGCTGAAAAACTCGATATTGGTAAGTCTAGTATATACAGGTATATTAAAGAAATGGAAAAAGAACAAAAAGTATAATTTTATGCCAACATCATCACTTTTAAAAGAATATGTTAGTAAGGGAGGTTTTTATAAAGCCGTAGTTGAAGATGGAGCAGACATTATTTTTGTGGTAAACTATGAGGGTGAAATACTATATCACAACCCTTCGGTTGAAGAAAATTTAGGACACCCCCCATTAAGTTTAATTGGACATAATTTCTTCGATTATATTCTTCCTGAAAAAGTAGGCGAATTAAAAGGAAAGTTTTTCGATTGTATTAATAAGCCGTATGCAGAAAGCATTGAATTTCGCTTCAGAAAAAATGACGACTCATACAGCTACTTAGAATTTAATTCTGTAAATCTAAAACACAAAGAGGGCATTGATGGCTTAATTTTGGATTGTAGGGACATTACACAACGTATCGAAGACTCTGAAGAGCTATTAAGAGCCCAAAAAACGAAAGAGCAATTTTTAGCTAATATGAGTCATGAAATACGTACCCCTATCAACGGTATTGCGGGTATGATTACCTTACTTTCGGAGACACCAATTTCTGCTGAACAAAAAAAATACCTTACAGCAATAAAAAATTCTTCTGACAATTTAAAAGCAATTATTAATGACATACTTGACCTATCTGTTATCGAATCTGGTAAACTTAAATTAGAAAAAATAGGATTCAATATCAACTATCAATTAACACATATCGTAGATACTTTTAAATTTCAAACTGACGAAAAAGATGTTACACTAAGCCTATCAATACACCCATCTTTAAATACTGTTGTTTTAGGAGACCCTGTTCGTTTAAATCAAATATTATTAAATTTAATAAGTAATGCTATCAAATTTACCCATGAGGGAGGGATTGAAATAAACGCTAAATGTGAGGAAGAAAATGATGACTGGATAACGGCCACCTTTAATGTAACCGATACTGGAATAGGAATTTCTGAAAAAAAATTATCCAACATTTTTGAAAGTTTTACTCAAGCAGATGAAACCGTTACAAGGCGATTTGGAGGGACAGGTTTAGGGTTGTCTATCAGTAAGCAGTTAGTAGATTTACAGAACGGTACTATCAAAGTAAAAAGCAAAGAAAATATTGGCACTACATTTAGTTTCAGTATCACCTATCAAAAAGGAAAAAGCGAAGATTTAGTAGTTCAGAGAGATTCAATAGATAGCGAAATATTAAAGAATAACACATCATTAGAACAACTTAACGTATTACTGGTTGAAGACAATGACATCAATAGACTTTATGCAGCCAACATTTTAAAAAAATGGAAATGTAACTATCAAATCGCTGAAAATGGACTTATCGCTACCGAAAAAATAAAAAAAGGGAATTTTGATATTATACTAATGGATGTACAAATGCCTATTATGGATGGCATTGAAGCTACAAAAATTATAAGAAAAATGACTGCACCTATTAACCTTACACCTATTATTGCATTGACAGCTAATGTAATTAAAGGTGATGATGAAAAATATAAAGCTGTAGGTATGGATGATTATTTGTCCAAACCATTTTTACCAGCAGATTTATTCGATATATTAATTAAATACGTTAAAATAGAACAAGAAGAGAAACCTTCTATTAACAGTAAAGACAGAACTTTAGAAAAAATTACAACAGACAAACTAATTGATTTGACCTACCTAAAAACAATGAGTAGCAATGATGTTGGTTTTATAAAAGAAATGATAGAGCTGTTTTTGGAATTAACACCAAAATCGGTAACTGATTTGAAACACTGTATTGCTACTGATAATTGGGATGAATTAAGAAAAACAGCCCACAGAGCTAAACCAACAATGGTGTTTTTTGGGTTAAAGGATTTACAAAAAATATTATCTCAATTAGAAAATTTTGAAACTGAAAAAATTGATGCTCCTACGGCAAAAAAAATGATTGCTAAAATAGAGACTGATTTCAAAAGTATTTCTGCTGAACTAGAAGAAATACTTTTGAAGGATTCTTTTTAGCATTCTAATCTATTTATTAGCTATTACTACTTTCTTATACATCATTGGTTTTCCTTCAACACCTATTACTACATAGTATACACCATTGGGTATTGAAGTGACATCTGTGGTATAGGTGCCATTTTCGAAATTTAGTTCACCCGAAAGCACTTCAACCCCTCTTTGATCAACAATTTTCCATTGATAATCACCGACTAAATGATGATCGACACCAAACGTTAATTCATTAACCGCAGGGTTTGGATATAATTTAACATCCCATATATT
>JAOULS010000204.1 GCA_029881895.1 Cyclobacteriaceae bacterium
AGCGTTACTAAAGCGATGTCTCGACTACTTGCTACATTTTCAATAATATTATCATTGATTGCATTGAGATATGACGACACTTGAAGGCGATTTTCATCACTCATATCTTCACGTAAAAATGGCTCTACTGCGCTTTTGAAATCACCTACTCTAAAAATTTGAGGTTCAATTCCTAATTTATCTAATGCGCGTTTAAAAAATATCAAATTAGCACTAATACCGTTAAATTCCATTTCGCCATGCGGATGTAAATATATATTATCAGCTACAGAAGCAAGGTAATAAGCACTTTCAGAATAATAATCAGCATAAGACAACACAAACTTCCCTGAAGTTTTAAAATCAATTAACTCATTACGAATTTCTTCAATAGAAGCGAAACCAGTATTTACAGTAGAGGAGTTTAAGTAAATTCCTTTAATTCTATCATCGTTTTTGGCTTCTTTAATTACTTGTTTCAACTGAATTAAACCAATTACATTTTCGTTGGAACCAAGAATTGGCAAATCATTCAATGGGTCATCTACAGCAAATTCGGCTATAGGTCTACCTAAATCGAGAAAAAGCACCGAGTTTTCGGATACATTCACTTTATCTTCTTGCCCTACGGATGCGGCTATTCCGAATAGAATGAGTAATCCGAAAAAAGAGAACAGGAACAGACCTACAACTGTGGCTAATAAGTTTCTTAAAAATTTCATTTTTTATAATTTATTATTGTGCGTTTACACTCGATATGTAAAACTATCAATCTTTATATTAATATATAACTATGTTTCGTTAATTTCGAAACCAAATCATGATAGAAGGAATATATTTGCTTTTAGGTTCAAATTTAGGTGATAAATTATCGTACTTATCTCAAGCAATTGAAAAAATTGAGAAAACCATAGGTCGTGTAAAAAATGTGTCATCTGTTTATGAAACTGCTGCATGGGGAAAAGAAGATCAACCTACCTTTTATAATCAAGTCATCGAAATTAAATCTTCTCTTGGCTACATCGAAATTCTAAAAGGCATCCTCGCCATAGAACAAGAAATAGGAAGAAAACGTAAAGAAAAATGGGGTGCGAGAATAATAGATATTGATTTGCTTTATTTTGGAACTGAAATATTTACAAATCATGAACTTGTCCTTCCACATCCTGAAATTCAAAACAGAAGATTTACGCTCATCCCACTTTGTGAAATCGCACAAAACTTCATTCACCCTGTCCTAAAAGTTACCCATCAGCAACTTTTAGAACAATGTAATGACTCTCTAGAGGTGAAAAAATTAAATACTTCTAACCTCTGAGGCTCTATTTATTTTCTTCACCAACCCTTGTAATACTTTCCCTGGTCCAGACTCAATAAAAACAGACGCTCCATCTTCAACCATTTTATGTACAGATTGTGTCCACTTTACTGGAGAAGTAAGCTGTGCAATAAGGTTTTCACGAATCGCCTCCACATCTGAAGAGGGTAAGGCGTTTACATTTTGATATACTGGGCAAACTGGATTATTAAAATTCGTTTCGGCTATCGCTTTAGCCAGTTCTTCACGAGCAGGGGACATTAGTGGCGAGTGAAATGCTCCTCCAACAGGAAGCGGCAATGCTCTTCTTGCTCCTGCCGAAGTCATTTTTTCACAGGCAATAGCTATCCCTTCATTCGAACCAGAAATCACCAGTTGTCCAGGACAATTATAATTTGCCGCCACAACTACTTCATCTATTTCGTTACATATATTTTCCACAACATCATCCTCCAACCCTATAATCGCAGCCATAGTAGAAGGATTTGTTTCACATGCTTTCTGCATAGCAGCAGCTCTATGAGCTACTAGTTTTAAACCATCCTCAAATGATAGTGCGCCATTAGCAACTAAAGCTGATAATTCTCCAAGAGAATGTCCTGCTACCATATCAGGTTTAAAGTCATCGGCCACTAACGCCAAAATAACCGAATGAAGAAAAACGGCAGGTTGTGTTACCTTGGTTTGCTTTAATTCTTCATCAGTTCCTTCGAACATGATATCAGTAATTCGGAAACCTAAAATTTCATTCGCCTGTTCGAATAATGCTTTGGCTTTTGAATTAGATTCGTAAAGGTCTTTTCCCATCCCTACAAATTGCGCTCCTTGCCCTGGAAATACATATGCGTTCATATAAATTCTATTTGTTTAAAGTTTTACAAAAATAAACCTTTTCCAATAAACTAATGAATGTAACACCAAATAAACACTGAAAAACACCCACCTAAACACTATTATTTAATCAACTAAGAGACCTAATTTATATAACTCATTTTTTATATACAGAAGATGGTATTTTACATGCTTTACTTTTCCCAAACCATTTATACCTGTTTTTTGCAATAATATCATAACAATTATCACGTATAAACCGTGGAATAATCATTAATCCAAATAAAAAAGGCCACGCCCCTGACAGATGTCGTACAATTTTCAGAATAGCAGTACTTTTAATATAGGCTTTATCATTATCAAGAAGTATAATCGTATTTAGTTCATAGGGTGGCAACATATATTTCTTCAATAAAAACGCTCCTTTTTCACTTTGTAGTGGCACAAAGTGAAAAATTTCTTCTTTATCTCTATTTATAATAAAATTAGTCGCCCCATTACATAAATTACATACGCCATCGAACAAAATTGTTTTTTTCATCTAGATCAATAGCTAGCGTTCACTTATTATAATTTATTCAAATATATTAAAAAAAAAATCGACTCTAAATAGAAGTATTTTTTATATTTTTGTGGAATTTTTATTTCATAAGTATCTCTATGACAAGATTATCCAACAGTAATAATCTCTTAAGCCAATTCATCTCCAATTCCATTGACGGGATTATGATTACGAACTTGAACGGGGTTATACTAGAGTGGAACAAAAGAATGGAAGAGCTGTTTGGCTGGTCAAAGACTGAGGCAGTAGGAAAATCAGGGTATTCATTAATGATTCCAGAAGAGAGCAGGGAATTGTTAACGAAAAACATAAAAAAACATAAAAAAGGAGGACAATATTCTGTAGCAAGCAATCGAAATCTCATCTCTGTAACACATAAAAATGGTTCAGCGTTTACTATAGAGATTTCGATCACCCCAGTAGAAAACGAAACGAATGCATTAGAGTTGATATGCGTTTTTCATGAATTAAAAGATGAAAAAGATTTATTCAACATCCTTCTACAGACTGAAAAGGTTAATTCGGATTTAAGACATGCATTAGATCAATCAGCTATAATTGCTATTACTAATGTAAAAGGTGAGATTACCTATACCAATGAAATGTTTACTACCATTTCTGGGTACTCTAATGAAGAGTTAATCGGAGCTGATCACCGAATTATTAATAGCGGCTATCACCCGAAATCATTTTTTAAAGATTTATGGAAAACAATTGCACAAGGAAAAGTATGGAATAATGAAGTAAAAAATAAAGCGAAAGACGGAAGTTATTACTGGGTAAACACCACCATCGTTCCTTTTGTTAATGATAAAGGAAAGCCTTATCAATATATGGTGGTTCGATTCGATATCACTGAAGAAAAAGCAGCAATTGAAGAGGGTATGAATTTAGGGGAAATTTTAGAGGACTCGTTAAATGAGATTTTTATTTTTAATCAAGATGATCTTCGATTCGTAAATGCCAACAAAGGTTCTCTAAAAAACATGGGGTATTCATTAGAGGAAATGTGCAAAATGACACCTGTCGATATAAAGCCTGAATTTACCGAACAGCAATTTAAAGATTTCATTGCCCCTCTACAAAAAAATGATGTTGAATTTTTAGAATTAGAGACCATTCATGAAAGAAAAAACCATAGCACTTATAATGCTTTCATAAGCATACAACCAGCCATTTATAACAAAAGACCTGTTTTTGTCGCCTTTGTAAGAGATGAGACAGAAAAGAAAAAAGTAGAAAAAGAACGGCTCCAATTTGAAAAAGAGTTACAAGAAAAGGTAAGCTTATTAGCTACAATAGAAAATATACAAGCAGAGTTCATTAAAAAAGATAATAAAGCAGAGGCTTTTGATTTAGTGCTATCCCATTTACTAACCTTCACTCAAAGTGAATATGGATATATTGGGGAAGTGCTGTATAAAGACAATAAGCCCTATATAAAAACACAAGCCATTACCAATATTTCTTGGGATGCCGCCTCTAGCTACCAATATGATAAGTATGCGAAAGAGGGATTAGAGTTTAGTGAATTGAATTCTTTATATGGCAGCGTATTAACTACTGGAGAGCCTGTCATTTCTAACAATGCAGCAACAGACAAAAGAAGTGGAGGCCTACCCAAAGGACACCCCCCTCTTGACAAGTTTTTAGGTATTCCTATTAGAAGAGCAAATAAACTAATTGGCATCATTGGGCTGAGTAATAAACCAGAAGGGTATACAGAAGAGATAATTGAAAATCTGATCCCATATATAGATACATGCAGCAACTTGTTAGAAGCTCTCCGATTAGAAAAATTAAGAATACAAGCTCAAGACCAATTAGAAAAAACCATTAAAGAATTAAAAAACTCAAACGAAATATTAGATAGTTTTGTATACCGTGTGTCACATGATTTAAAATCTCCTATTATTAATTTTTCTAGTATGATATTAATGTTAAAAGAGTCCATGGACAAAAATCAAAGTCCTGTAATAAATAAAATAATAGGGAATATGGATCTCTCCGTGAACCGAATGTCTGAAATAATAGAAGGCTTGTTAGAATTATCTAAGATTGAAATTAATAAAGGAGTTAAAAAAACAACCGTCAGGTTAGCTACTTCGTATAATGAAATTCAAAACGTTTTCAAAACCCAAATCAACGATATAAAGGCAACTATTCAAGTTGATTTTACACAATGTGAAGAGGTTTATTTCTCAGTTACTGAACTAAATAGTGTCTTTCAGAATTTTTTAACTAATTCAATAAAATACAGAAATCAAGATAAAAGGTTACAAATCGATATACGATCAGATAAACGAGGGAATTTCGATATTATCTATTTTTCCGATAACGGCATTGGGATGGATTTAAAAAAGTTAGGACACAAACTATTTGGGATGTTTGAGCGTTTACACACAAGTAAAGCTATTGAAGGGACTGGTATTGGTTTACACATCGTGAAAAAATTAATAGAAAAGGCTGGAGGAGAAATTGATGTGAAAAGTAAGATAGGAGAAGGCACTACGTTTATCATTTCTTTACCTCAAAAATAAATAAAAATGAAAAAGCTAAAAAAAATACTATTAGTAGATGATGATGAAACCACTAATTATTTTAACCAATTCTTGATTGAAAAGATAGATGCAGCTGAAGAAGTATTAGTAGCATTGAATGGCGAAGAAGCGCTACAAATTTTATCATCAAAAAATGATGCTGGAGAATATGCGAACCCTGACCTCATCTTACTCGATGTAAACATGCCTATTATGAATGGGTTTGAGTTTATGAAGGCTTACCATAAGCTAGACAAAAAGAAAAAAGCTAATGTAGTCATTTGTATGCTAACCACTTCATTTCACGAAAAGGATGTTAATACATCCAAAGAATACGAAGAGATTAGTGATTACACTAAAAAACCACTTT
>JAOULS010000205.1 GCA_029881895.1 Cyclobacteriaceae bacterium
GATGACTTGTGCTTCGATGGTGAAAGGAGTGGCTTTCGTGGTAAAAGCATGACTATCATGAATTAAATAGGTTTTGTCAACAGAAGAGGAAGGAGCTTGAAATTCGTTGAGGGTAATGTTTTGCCACGTATCATCAGCCTTCCATTTGGTTTTTATACCTGCTTTTGTGAGAAGGTAGGTCCCCGGTGATATCATAAATTTACCGTCAGTCACTTTGGGTGAATTGGTGTTTCCTTCGTTGAGTGGTTGTATATCAAAGTCAGGACTGAGATCATTTAGCTTTACTTCTATTTGTTGGGTGTTCCATTGTATGACCGCTACGGTCTTGTCAAGACTGTTTCTTCCATATGGATTGTCGATAATTAGTACATCAGGCATTACTTCTAATCGCCAAACCCCATTTTCTAGTTTATCCAAAAAATAAGCACCTGTGCCGCTGTAGTTTACTATTGGTGAACTGCCGTTTCCTGCAATATGCTGTAGCTGTGATTCGTTTATTGGAGGAGCGGAGGTGTAGTTAGTGTGAATGTATTTTTTACCATTATTCAACATGGCAAGATCTTGTTCATAACTTATGGAGAAGCCATCGAAAGAAGTGTTTTCTGGATACGACCCCAACTCTTTATTCATAGGAATAGTATGGAAAATCTCAGAACATATTTTTAGACTAAGTGCTTTACTAGGGGTATAGGCCAAATTCATATAATGGGTGTTGTACTCTGTATTGGCATATGCCAAAAACATGGGGTCGTATGAAAAGTGGGTAGCCACCTGAATGCCAGCTTCTCTGAAAGAACGTGCCATGGCAGGGTATATGTATGACTTCCCTACATCGGCTGCATCAAATTCATATACTATTTTTGCTCCTTTATGTTTTTCAAATGAAGATTGAAAGGGGATACGATAATTATCGACATGGGGCAAAAAATTCCCTGATAATTCCTTCTGGTAGCCTAGTCCTGTAGGATACCATTGGAAAGTGCCTCCTTGAATAGATGCCTTAAAATAATCATCAGCCAAATGAACACTATGGCTCGTGTTGTAAAAGATAGGTTTCGTATATCCTGTTTTTCGAACAGCATTCACCATGCCTTTAATAAAAGAGGTAACTTTTTTGGCTTCCTCTCTGTGGTGGGGTTCGTTACTAATCTCAATAGCGATAAGACGAGGATCATTTTTATAGGCAGTTTTAGTATAGGGGTTGATGTGATTCATAAACTGAAACAGGTAATTTTCTTGTGCTTTTATGGCTTCTGGGTTCGTAAGAGAGTTGTCTTTCCCATATTTGTTAGAAAACCCTGGAG
This sequence comes from Cyclobacteriaceae bacterium, assembly GCA_029881895.1. Taxonomy (GTDB): domain Bacteria; phylum Bacteroidota; class Bacteroidia; order Cytophagales; family Cyclobacteriaceae; genus JAOUKH01. Next base: position 1,305 of record JAOULS010000205.1, read on the forward strand.
TGAGTTCGTCAGGTTCTGGCCATCCATTACCCCAATAGGCAATAGGTGTAATCACATAGTTGATGTTTCTTTCGTTTAGTTTTTTTAACAAATAATCAAAGGCATCGAGGTGTTCGTTTTCAATAAGATTCCCTAGTGTATCACTTATTTCAGTATCCCATACATGCACTCTGTAGAGGTCAAATCCCAGTCGTGAGAAATGATATACATCCTGATCGATAGCTTTTAGAGGGTCTATTCCTAGTTTTTTTGCCGACCGGTAGGCATGCGCAAACGGAACAGTATAGTTCACACCAAAACCTTGTACTTCTTCATTGGTGTCTGTCCATTTCATTACTCCAGCATCATCTACCTCAACTCCTCGGTAAGGAGATGGCTCAATTTTTTGCCCAAAAGCGAGCTGGCTAGTGAGTATTAGAACACATGTGAATTTGAAAAGAGAAGAAAAGTGCATACTTGAATAGGGTAAAAGTGATTATACTATTTGTGGTGTTTTATGGACATAATAAAGTGTCTATTATAGACAACACCAAAGGTAAGGATACTTGTTGTAATTTCTAAAAGTGATTTATGAACAATATCATCATTTACAGATAATTGCTCTAAAACACGTACCTATGGATACTTCATTCGTCCATAATTAATGCTTAAATAGAAATTTAACCACTCACAATAATGGTACTATATTCAGTAAAAAATATAGTAATATTGATATTGAGAAATTTAATGAAGAATGGCAGAGCTAAGTAGTGTTTTTGATATGATTGGACCAGTAATGATTGGCCCATCAAGTTCACATACCGCAGGGGTAGTACGAATTGCGCGTGCAGGAATTGGCCTTTTGGGTGGTGTACCCGAAAAAGCAGAAATCACCTTTTATAATTCTTTTGCACGCACCTATGAGGGGCATGGGAGTGATAAGGCCATCATTGGAGGATTACTTAACTTTAAGACGGACGATAAGCGGATAAAGGAGGCCTTTGAACATGCGGAAGAGAAAGGATTATCGTATACCTTTAAATCTGTAGGGAATTCATCTACTCACCATCCGAACACCATAAAGTTGATGCTCACTTTAGAAGATAGAGAAGTAGAAGTAATAGGCGAAAGTCGTGGAGGTGGAGTGATAAAAATTACGGAAGTAGATGGTTTTCATGCCGCTTTTTCGGCTTCAATGCATACATTAATTATTAAAGCAGACGACACAAAGGGGAGTATTGCTTTTATTTCAAATATTTTAGCCAACGATCAGTGCAATATTGCCACCATGTCCGTTTCCCGAAAAGGAAAAAATGATTTGGCTTGTCATATCATTGAAATGGATTCTGGATTAGCTCCATTAACATTAGAGTATATGAGAAGCCTAACCTGGGTGAAAGAAATTACGTATATCCCTGACATAGACATGTAAAAAAGTAAAAAACCAAATGAAATGAATAACAACAATAAAAAAATTTTACTACTCATCATCGGAATTGCCATTTCGCCATTCTTGTTTGCGCAGGAGAAAACTTCTTCCGAGCCATGGACATTAATGGAATGTATCAATTATGCCTTAAAAAATAATATTAATATAAAAAGGTCAAACTTAAATGTACTGCAAAACCGATCTTCTGTAGATCAGAGCAAGGCTGATTTATTACCTTCTTTGAATGGTAGAGCTACTCATACATATAACTATGGAAAAAATCAAAACCCTGCCACAGGTGTACTAGAAGACTTTAATGCGAGAGGAAATACATTTGGCTTGAGTGCAAATGTTACGCTGTATAATGGTTTCACCAATTATAATACCATTAAGCAAAATACAATTTTGTTAGATGCTATTTTGGCTGATTTAGAACAAGCTAAAAATGATGTTGGTTTAAATGTTGCACGAGCGTATTTACAAGTTATCGTAAATGATGAGTTATTAAGAAGTTCTAAAATTCAGTTGGAGACTTCAAAAGAACAATTAAAAAGAACGGCAATATTAGTAGTAGCAGGAAGTTTGGCTAAATTAGATGAATTACAGGCTTTATCACAAAAGGCGTTGAACGAATCACAAGTGGTGAATAATGAGAATACATTGGAGCTTTCTAAACTTCAATTGATGCAATTGATACAATTGCCATATGACCCTAATTTCGCTATCGTAATCCCAGATTTAAATCCAAATGATTTTGAGCCTGTGTTGATAACTTCATCTGAAATTTATGATATAGCACTAAATACACAGCCTAATGTTAAATCTACAGCGTTGAGGATGGCAGCAAGTGAGGCTGGATTAGCCGCAGCTAAAGGAAATAGGCTACCTACCATTTCTGGATTTGCAAGTATTGATACTCGGTATAGTGGTTTTTCTGTGCCCGGATTTGAGCCCGATCCATTTAGCAATCAACTGGAATCAAATTTAGGTCAAAATTTAGGCTTCAGTTTAAATGTTCCAATTTTTAATAACTATAGAGTAAAACAAGGCATTCAAAACTCTACAATAAATAAGGAAAGAGCTACATTGAATGATATAGACACAAAGAATAACTTAAGGCAACAAATTGAGCAAGCTTATTTTAATGCTACTGCAGCCTTAAAAGCATATTCTAGTGCCGAACAACAGGTAGATGCACTTAAACTCACGTTTGAAAATATGGAAAAGCAAAAACATTTAGGCGCAATTAATAATACTGATTTCACGTTGGCTCAAAATAACTTATCAGCAGCAGAATCTGATATGATTCGTGCTAAATACGATTACATTTTTAAACTTAAAATACTCGATTTTTATCAAGGGAAACCTTTAGATTTTTAATATTATGGCGAAGAAAAAAAAGTCAAACAAAGTATTATATATACTAATAGGGATAGTGATTGCACTGTTCGTTATTGTTATTGTAGGTAAGCAAGCTGGTTTTATTGGCAAAAAGAAACAGTTAGAAGTAGAAGTAGCCAAGGCTACTCATCAAACGATTGTGGAAAAAGTAAGTGCCTCAGGCGATATACAACCAGAAATTGAGGTAAAACTTAGTCCAGATGTATCTGGAGAGATAATCGACCTAAGGGTTGAAGAAGGTGATTCGGTAATAGAAGGAAGTCTATTAGTGAAAATTAAGCCTGATAACTTGATTAATGCCAAAGAGAGAGTGGAGGCTGCTCTTAACCAGCAAAAGGCAAATTTAGCTTCTGCTAAAGCTTCATTAAGTAGGGCAGAGGCTTCATTCATTCGTGCAACGCAAGATTATAATCGTCAGGAAGGGCTTCATGCTGAAAAAGTAATCTCTGATTCTGATTGGGAAGTGGCACAACAAAATTACGATATTTCAAAAAATGACAAAAAATCTGCTGAACAGTCGGTGATCGCTGCACAATATGTGGTGAAAAGTAGTGAGGCGAGCTTAAAAGAAGCAAGAGAAAACGTCCGTTTGACTAGTGTATTGGCGCCTATGAGTGGGATAGTATCCAAATTAATCGTAGAACAAGGCGAGCGTGTAGTTGGAACACAGCAAATGACAGGTACTGAAATGTTGAGAATTGCCGACCTCAACAAAATGGAGGTAAGAGTAGCCGTTAATGAAAATGACATCATAAGAGTGGCATTAGGAGATACGGCATTAATTGACGTGGATTCCTACTCGCATTTAGAAAAAGAGTTTAAAGGAATTGTAACTGAAATTGCTAATACAGCCAATGACAAAGCATCTGCCGATGCTATTACAGAGTTTGAAGTGAAGATCAGAATACTAAACTCATCGTATGCTGATTTAAAAAATGATGAAAATAGATTCCCTTTTCGACCAGGGATGACGGCAAGTGTTGAGATTATAACTAAAAGGAAAAACAATGTGCTTACAGTACCTTTATCGGCAGTAACTACTCGAAATCCTGAACTAGAAAAAGAAAAAGCTAAGAAGAGAGAGAAAGGCAATAAAGAAGAGGAAAATGATAAAAAAAGTGATGATAAAAAGAAAGGGGAAGAGGTAGAAGTGATATTTGTTGCCTCGGAAGGGAAAGCGAAGATGATTCAAGTGAAAACAGGCATAAGTGATTATGAAAACATCGAAATCCTTTCAGGAGTGGATACGTCTGATGTATTAATTTCTGGCCCATTTTTAGCCGTTTCTAAACGATTGAAAGAGGGTGATGAGGTGAAGTTTGAAGAAAAATCGAAAGAGAAGGATGAGAGTGATGATAAAGACAATGAAAGTGAAGAAGAATAACGTATTCACTACATAAATTTAAAAGCCGAAGCAAATCATTTGTTTCGGCTTTTTTTATGTTGTTTTTGATAGTCCT